>DAIPLL010000251.1:0-1378 GCA_036769265.1 Kapaibacterium sp. (SeqCode) | reverse complement strand
TTGCAGAAGATTTGCAAACAGCCATAAAAATGTTATCATAATATTTTATTAAATAAATTAATAATGGAGTCCTTTTTATGAAAAATCTGTTTAATGTAATTGCTATCACAATAGCGCTTATCGTTTCGTTTGCATTTTACTATATTGTGATGGGAAATCCAGCAAACTTCGCTGATGCTGCAAAACACGAACCAGTGAACGTTCTCGGTATGATTTACACAGGCGGTCCGCTTGTAGCATTGTTAATTTCATTTTTTATTTTAGCTGTAACCTTTGTTGTAGAACGCTTTTTATCAATAAATAAGGCAAAAGGCAAAGGGAACCCTGTTACATTTATTCGCACAGTTATCAAACATCTTGAAAATGACGAATTAGATCAAGCTCTTGAAACTTGCGATAAACAACGCGGCTCTATTGCAAATGTGCTTCGTGCCGCAGTACAACGTTTCAAAGAAGTAAAAGACGATGATAACTACGGTCCTGAAAAGAAAATTGCCGAAGTTCAACGCGCAATTGACGAAGCAATGAACTTAGAAACACCACTGCTTGAAAAGAACCTTGTTATTCTATCGACAATTGCATCAATTTCGACAATGGTTGGTCTTTTGGGTACAACAATCGGTATGATCCGTGCATTCGCAGCATTGGCTCAGAGCGGTACAGTTTCTGCTATCCAGCTTTCTATTGGTATCTCCGAAGCATTATATAATACTGCTGGTGGGCTTGCTGGTGCTATTATTTCAATTGTAGCCTATAACTTCTTCACAACTAAAGTTGATAACTTCGTTTATATGATTGACGAAGCTATTCTCAACATTACGCAAATTTTTACTGTAAAAACTAAAAAGTAATTAAAAATTAGCAGCAAAGGAGTCTGCAAGTGGCTAAAGTAAAAAAGAAAAGATTAGGCTTTGTCATAGATATGACCCCGCTGGTCGATATTACATTCCTTTTGCTTACTTTCTTTATGTTTACTGCAAAATTTAAAACAGAAGCAGAAAGCGAGCAAAAGTTTGTAATCAAACGCCCAGCATCTACACCTGTCGATACTGCATTAATGCCAGACAAAGACCTGGCAATAATAAAAATTGCTATCGATAGCGCAACAGGTGATACAAGTTACTATTACGAACTTATAAACGAAGCTGATCGTCAGGCTGTTTGGCAAAGATTGCCAAATTTTACGCCCGAGCTATTATCCAAGCATCAACTTAATGTTAGCAAGGAAGCACTCAATGATCTTGTGCTTAGCACACGTGTGGTGCGTCCATCGACAAAGTTCGCAATTGCTGCTGATAAAAATCTTCGGTTTAAATGGATTGCCGACGCAATGGATATTCTACGTAAAAACCGTGCGACTATGTTCAATTACGTAACA
>DAIPLL010000049.1:0-9307 GCA_036769265.1 Kapaibacterium sp. (SeqCode) | reverse complement strand
TAAAAAACAATTGGATGAACTGAGAACGTTTGCGCAAGAAAAATACGAATATGACACAGTTCCAAAAGTAATATTTCGAAAAAATCTTAAAGGAGATATTGGCGATACAGTTTATACATTGATCCCTTTTAAAGATAAAAACTTGAGATTATTCTTAATAAGGACTAAAAATGCTTATATTTCAATTGGATACTCACTAGACTGGCTTAATGCTTTTTTAAGAAAATTAGCTTATACATTTTACTTTAGTATTCCTCTTATTATATTTGTATTAATTTTAATTCTAATTTTAATATCAATAATTGGTCATTCACAAACAAAGAAATTGTCATCGATTTTAAATAAAATAGCTGAAAGTGAGCTTAAAAATTTCAATTTAAATGGATTAGAAAATAAAGAAGAATATAAGGATATTGTTACTTCAATACAAAATTTATATGAAGCTTGCAGAAGAAAACACGAACGAATAATTAATTTTGCCTACGATGCTTCGCACGAACTCAAAACACCACTTACTATTTTGCGAGGAGAATTAGAATTATCGCTTAACACAGCAAAAACTGTTGAAGATTATCAGGAAGTGGTTGCAAGTGCTTTAGATGAAGTAATTCGTCTATCGAACGTCGTTTCGACAGTGCTTGAACTTGCAAAAACTGACAATGCTTCTTTCAGCATTAATTTTACAGATGTAAATTTAAGTGAATTAGTTAAAGATATTTGTATTGATATGGAAATAATAGCCAATGATAAAAATCAAAAACTTATTCAAGAAATTCAAAGTGATATTCAAATAAAAGGCGATAGCAATAAAATTCACCAAATTGTTCTTAATTTACTTGATAATGCAATTAAATATACTCCTGATGGCGGTGAAATTAAAATTCAACTTTATGAAAAATTTGGTAATGCTGTTTTAATAGTTGAAGATAATGGAATTGGAATACCAGAAGATCAATTTGATGCTATTTTTACAAAATTTTATAGGACTCAGGAGGCTAAAAAGTTCGGTGTGCAAGGAACAGGTTTAGGATTATCATTAGTAAAATCATACGTTCAATTACATAACGGCAATATCCAAGTTGAAAGTAAGGTTGGCTACGGTTCAAAATTTACAGTAACATTACCATTGGTAAATAATAAATGAAAAATAATTTAATTATTGCCATAACTGGTGGATTCGCAACAGGCAAAACCACTGTTGCAAAAATCATTGAAGAGAAAGGCTATCCTGTTGTCTATACGGATATACTTGCAAAACATCTAATGAATAAAGATTTAGAAATTATTAGTAATATAAAAAGAATTTTTGGGGAGGAATCTTACACTTTAGAAAACAATCTTAATACAACATACATAGCAAATATAGTCTTTAATGATAACAAAATGCTCGACGAGCTTAATAGAATAGTTCATCCCAAAACTATTGAACTAATGGAAAAAGAGCTATATAAGCACGTAAAGAATGGGAATAGTTTAGTTTTTGCTGAAAGTGCTTTAATTTTCGAAGCAGGTTTGCAAGATGGCTTTGATTATGTTATATGCGTTACTTGCGATAAGGAATTACAGATCAAACGAGCTATGAAACAACATAAACTAACTTATGAACAAGTTTTAAAGAGAATAGAAGCACAAATTGATTTAAAAATAAAAGAAAAATTCTCAGATTTTATAATCAAAAACAATGGCTCTTATGAAGATCTGAAAAAATCAACTGAGATAATTTTGAACATATTAAATTCCTCTGTTGAATAGTTAATAATGAGAAATTTTAATCGTCTAAGAATAGTTATTTAGATAAATTTTATTTTTTATTGAATTTTGATATGAAAAATAATTATACAAACGAAGATGAACTTAAGGATATAATTATTCGTGGCGCACGAGAACACAATTTGAAAAATATATCACTTGATATTCCGCGAGATAAATTAGTCGTTATTACGGGTCTATCAGGTTCTGGTAAGTCCACTCTTGCATTTGATACACTATATGCGGAAGGGCAACGCCGTTATGTGGATTGTCTATCACAATACGCAAAACAATTTTTAGGTGTAATGAAAAAACCTGACGTTGATTTAATAGAAGGTCTCTCCCCTGCTATCTCAATTGAGCAGAAGTCTATAAGCCATAATCCACGTTCTACTGTTGGTACTGTTACAGAGATTTACGATTACATTAGGTTGCTTTTTGCAAAAATTGGAACACAATATTGCCCTGATTGTAATATTCCAGTAAAGAAACAAAATGATGAACAAATTAAAAATGACATTTTGGAAAAGTTTAATGGCAAGAAAATAAATATATTAGCACCCGTTATTCGTGGACGCAAAGGCATATACAAAGAGCTGTTTCAGCAGCTTATTGCAAATGGTTTTACAAAAGTTAGAATAGACGGCAAAATAATCAATTTAAATGAAATTGCTGGTTTGCAGCGCTATAAGCAACACGATATAGATGTTCTCATTGACTATTTGACAGTAGATGAAAATTCATATTATAGATTGTCGCAATCTTGTGATTTGGCATTACAATATGGTGAAGGCATTTTGATTGTTAACCAGAGCAACGCTCTTTTCAGTGATGATGTTCTTTACTCAACTCATAATACCTGCCCATCTTGTGGACGATCTTTCCAAGCGCTATCTCCGAATAGCTTTTCGTTTAATTCCACGTATGGTGCTTGCCCAAGGTGCAATGGTTTAGGAGAAATCAGTGGATTTTTTGAAGAAGTTATCATAAAGGATAGTAGTTTAAGTATTGAAGAAGGTGCGATTTCTTTCTTTAACAAAAATGATTCTGAAAAATTATACGATATTTTAATTCATATTTGTAGTGAAAATAACATTTCAATTAAGAAAGCATGGAAAGATCTAACCACAGCAGAACGACATTTTTTGCTATACGAAAAATATGAACTAATCAGAAAAAATCCAAAAAGTACTTATCCATACAAATTTGACGTTTTCGAAGGAATTATTCCGACTTTAAATAAAATATATGAACACCAATTCCTATCAAAAAATCTTGGAATAGATAATGAAAAACTCGAAAGCCATATTCAGTCGCGTAACTGTCCTGATTGCGAAGGTAGTCGTTTGAAAAAAGAAAGTATATATGTTTTAATTGACGGGAAAAGCATAAAAGATATCATCAGATGGGATATTCCCTCAGCAATTTATTTTTTTAAAGACCTACTGAAAAAAATTGACAAACGTAATGAAGTCATTGCAAACACAGTGATTAAAGAAATAATTACACGGTTGGATTTTTTACTAAATGTTGGGCTATCTTATTTGAGTTTGGGGCGTTCAGCAAAAACACTTTCAGGTGGAGAATCACAGAGGATAAGGCTTGCTTCTCAAATTGGCTCACAGCTAGTTGGAGTTATGTATGTTCTTGATGAACCGAGCATAGGATTGCATCAACATGATAATTATAAGCTAATAAATTCGCTTAAAAAACTCAGAGATTTGGGCAATTCTGTGATAGTTGTCGAGCACGATAAGTCGATGATTGAAGAAGCTGATTATATTGTTGATTTGGGTCCAGGTGCAGGAGTGCACGGTGGAGAACTTGTTATTTCAAGTTATGTAAAGGATTTATTAAAATCAAGGAACGGAAAATTTTCATACTCCATAACTACACAATACTTAAAGAACATACGCAAGATTGAAGTTCCAAAAACTCGACGCCAACCTAATGGCAAGTATTTGAAATTATATGGAGCAAAAGGTAATAATTTAAAGAATGTAAATCTTGAAATACCGCTTGGTTTGTTTGTTTGTGTAACAGGGATGAGCGGCTCTGGAAAATCTACATTAATTAACGAGACGCTTTACCCTATTCTATCAAACCATATTTACAAAACGAACTATCCAGTGCAACCTTACGATAAAATAGAAGGGCTTGAATACATAGATAAAGTTATAGAAATTGACCAATCTCCAATTGGAAGAACTCCACGCTCTAATCCAGCGACTTACACAGGACTGTTTACCTTAATTAGAGATTTCTTTACTTTGCTTCCTGAGGCAAAAGTTCGTGGATATAAACCTGGACGTTTCTCATTCAATGTAAAAGGCGGTCGCTGCGAAGATTGTGAGGGAGCAGGCTTGAAGAAAATTGAAATGAATTTTCTACCTGATGTTTATGTTATATGCGACACTTGCAACGGTAAACGCTACAACGACGAAACATTACAAGTAAAATATAAAAATAAGTCAATAGCTGAAGTATTAGATATGACAGTTGAAGAAGCATTTTCTTTCTTCAACGAAATCCCAAAAATTAAAAATAAGCTACAAGCTTTACTTGATGTTGGTCTTGGTTATGTTCGTCTTGGGCAACAAGCACCAACACTTTCAGGTGGAGAAGCACAACGAGTCAAATTGGCAACTGAATTATCTAAAGTAAGCACTGGTAAAACAGTATATCTATTGGATGAACCAACAACTGGTCTTCATTTTGAAGATATTCGAATACTTTTGAAGTTACTTCATAAATTAGTGGATAAGGGTAACACTGTAATAATCATTGAGCATAATCTTGATGTTGTGAAAACTGCCGATTGGGTTATTGATTTGGGTCCAGAAGGTGGTGAGCAAGGTGGCGAGATTATTGCTATGGGCACCCCTGAAAGGATTGTCCAATTGAAAAAAGGTTACACTTGGATATATTTAGCAAAAGAATTAGAAATCTGATGTTTATTATTATACAATGTTCAAAAATATTCAAGTAAAAAGTTATAAAAAAATTCCTAAAATTTCATAACTCTAAATAAATAAAACAATTAGAAATTTAATCAGAAATTCCAAATAAATTGGCATTTCTTTTGTTATTATTTTGAATAATAATTAAAGGAATAAGAGATGATTTTCAGAAATCATTTATTTAAAAATCGTGTGCCATTGATGAATAGAGCTCTTGATGCATATGCTCTTAGATTACGAACAATTTCAAAAAATATCACCAATGTAAATTCACCGCATTATAGACCTGAAATGGTAAAATTTGAAGAACTGTTCCACAAACAAGACGTTGTTTTGAAAGGTGCAAATTCTGATGAGAAACATATACCAATAGGCAAATCACCAAATGATGTTGAAGGAGAGGTAAATCCAACGCCAATTCCAGAACCAGAAATTTATTTTTCTGGTGAAACACACGTAAACATCGATAAAGAAATGTCGGAATTAGCACAAAATCAAATAAGATTCCAGTTCGTTTCGCAACAAATGGCACGATTTTTTAGAGGGCTTTCCTCAGCAATAACAGGCAACCCAGGACAGAACATTTAAGGAGGATTAAGTTATGCCTGAAAATATTTTTGCTTCATTTTCAATTAGTGGTCAAGGGATGAGCGTACAAAGAATGCGCCTTTCATCCGTTGCCAACAATATTGCAAATGCTAATACAACACGTGGTGTCGATGGTAAGCCTTATAAAAGAGAAGTCGTTGTTGTACGGGCAATACCGGGTAGCCCATTCGAGGAGGAGGTACAGCAACAGATAGCTATGAAAAGAACAGATCCATCACACGCTCCGAATGCACGTCAAGGAACATATCCTCCTGATTATAGTGTATTAAAGGCTCGAACTGCAAGGGATAATTCGCCTGATAGATTAGTGTATGATCCGACTCATCCTGATGCAGACGAACAAGGTTACGTTCACTATCCAAATGTAAATGTCGTTACTGAAATGGTGGAAATGATATCAGCTCAACGTGGATTTGAGGCTAACACACAAGTTGTAACAGCAGCGAAAAATATTGCACGCAATTCTTTGGAAATTTAGTAAAGTTGTTATGTTTTTTGACGATAATTATGTTGAACAAATTAAAAATTTGTTATGAAAGTAAATTTACTCAATGCATATAAAAATAATTATACTTCGAATTTAGAAAATGAACTTTCTAAAAATGGTGTAGCTTTACAAAAAAATAATTTAAAGCAAGAAGCATCAAAAGAAAAAATAGAAAGTAAGGAAATTTTGACTACAAAAGAAAGAAACTTTTTCAAACAAATGTTTCCAGAAAATTCCGCACAAATAGAAAAGCATATTTTATTCAATCGTAATGGCAAACTTCAAACGGTGCAAATATCGAAAGGAATGATTTTCGACGGAAAATTTTAATTATTTTGGTTATTTTGTGTCTCTTGAATGGATGTTTTTCTTTTTCTTAACGTAACAACAGTAGGTATTTCAACCTTTGGCTTATCAGGATTTATTTTTGAATTTTGCTCTTTATTTTTAATATTATTTTTAGAATAATTCTTTTTTTCACTTTTAGATTGATCGAATTTATTTTTCTTTTCTTTATAAAACTTATTATTTTTGTTAGTATCTTCTTTTTTTTCTTTGTTTCTCAATGTTTCTAAGTACTTTTGATGTTTTCTTTGTGCAAAATCTTTCTGGCGGTAAAATTTGTTAATTATTTCATCCATAATTGGAATCATTTCATCAGGATATAGGAAGACTTGAAAAATACGATCTCCTTCTTGTTGCTCGACTTTGGGCAATTCCTGCTCGAATTTTTTGCGGTAAATAGCATTAATCCAATTGGCAATACGTCGCAGATCTTTTCTACTGAATTCTTTCCGTTTTAAGCATAATCTTTGATAAACCGTTGCAGGCATTTATTTTCCCATTATGATTGACTTTATTAATTAAGCAAAATATAATTAAAAAGTAAAAAAACAAAATAATTATTTATAATTATCAATACTTTTCTTACTATTCAATAATTATTTGAATACCGAGTGTTTCTTCTAAAAGCTCAACACGACGATTAGCACCCCAAATTTCTATATCAGGAGGTTCATTTTCAAAATTAGGAATTAGTTTTATAATAATTGTACGATTATTAACACGTATATCAATATCTTTTACAAATTGTTGTCTTCGGCGATCGATACCTTCGCTAAGCCTTAAAATACCGGCTAAAACTTTTACCATTTCTTGCTTTTTAAAAGGAAGTTGTGTAAATTCAATGTGTTTCTTTTTCGGATGACTTTTTCTGTGGTAACGAGCAATGATACCAATTATTTCTGCTTCATCATTAGTAAAGCCAGGCATATCGCTGTGAGTGATTATGTAATAACTGTGCTTATGATGTTGGTCGTGCGAGATTATATAACCGACGTCATGTAGATAAGCTGCTGCTTCGAGCAATTCACGTTCTAAGCTACCTAATTTATGAAATTGTGTTAGTGCATCAAAAATTTTCAGAGATATTTTTTTTACATGCTCAGAATGGACTAAATCAACATTAAATTTATTACATAAATTCAAAATTGATTGGTATCGAAGATGTGTTAAATGCTTATATTCGTTTAGCTCTTTTATTTTTTGAACTGTATCGAAAACAATCCCTTCACGCAGAGCATAAGGAGAAATTAAAATTTTATCAATCTTTAATTCATTTAAGAAAAACTCAAAAATTAATGCACCTGCAAGTATGATATCCGCCCGCTGAATATCGATACCAGGTAAATTTTGCCTTTCTCTAACAGAATTTGTCTTTGTAATTAAATCGACGACATTAATCAAATCTTTGCTTGAAACAGTTATGCCATTTAAAACATCAGGTATTTGTTGACCTTTACTTGTTAGCACCATTCGGGCAAGTGTTTGAATAGTTCCAGAACATCCAACTGCAACATCAAAACCTATTTCAGCCAATTTATTTATTTCAGGAGACCATTCGCCACGGATATAGTCGCGGCATTTTTTTATAGCCTCTTTGCTCGATTTTCCATTATCGAAGAAACGCTTTGTTAGGCGAATTGAACCGAGCTTTTCGCTGTTGACGTGTAAAAGATTGCCTTCTTTACCGAGGATTGTCTCTGTCGAACCGCCGCCAATATCAATAACTAATGTTTTCTGGGAATATATTGGCAATGCATGCATTGCTCCTAAATATATTAGACGACCTTCCTCCACACCAGAAATCACTTCGATTTCAACACCAGCTTCTTCGCAAGCTCGTTCAATGAAGACATTTTTGTTTAATGCTTCACGAACTGCACTTGTAGCAACTGCTCTAATTAATGCTTTTTCTGATTTAGCAAGTTGTGCAAAAGCCTTTAATGTTTCAACACCTCTTGCTATGGCATCTTCTTCAAGGTATTTCATATCAGTTCCGCTTGAACCAAGCCGAACCATCTCCTTTTCTCTAGTAATTACATTAAGTATGCCACGCCTATCAACAGATGCTATAATTAAATGAAAAGAATTTGTTCCGACATCAATTGCAGCAATTACAGGAGACTTCTCGAATGTAAAATCCATATTATTCCCTTTTTGCTTCGCCTTTTAATACTTCAATATCATCTTTTTTGTATATAATTTCATTCTCAGTTTTATCATAATTCTTATGATTTAATTCATTTAATGTAATTAGACGATTATAAATTGTATTTAGAATTTTTTTAATTTTCCTATAAACTAAAAAAACAATAAATAAAATGACCGATAATAGAATTATATACTTCAGCATTTTATAACCTTCTATTGTTGAAAAATCTGAATAAAGATTCTATTGTATTATTAGAAAAGCTTATTATTAGATTTTTTTCAGAAATATTTTGAGTATAAATTTTGTTAATTATAAATACAATTAATCCAAAGAAAAACCAAAAATTAGCATAAACGAAAAAACTACTTGAAAAGAAATTCACCGAAAAAATTTGTAAAAGCAAAAAAAATGCAACACCAAGAAGTCTTTTATCTTCATTATTTATTTTTAGCATTGATAAATTATGCTTTAATTTTAACAAAACTATAAATGTACTTATGAAAAAACCCAAAACAGCAAAGGCTCCAACTATACCCATTTCTGCTAATGCATTTGTTAATATGTCGTGTGCAAAATTTATATCTTTATTTTGATTTAAATAGAAATTTCCCAAGCCACAGCCTATAATTGGTGATTTTTCCCATATTTCGAATGAGGTTTGAATTATAGTTGTTCTGTATTTGAAGGATTCCCCACTTATTTGCTTATCTGTTCCAGAGATTGTCCCTATAACTCCCTCAACTCTTTTATAAAATAACTCTAATGGACTTGTTTCAGTGAAATATTTTATTACATAATCAGATAAAATAAGAACAATTAGCAGGGAAATTGATATTAAAATAGATTTTTTAAAAAAATTGTTAAATTCAAATATCAAATACCCCAAAACAATAATAAACACGCTCAATAATGCTGTTAGCGAAAATGTAGCTAAAAGAGCAACAAATGAAAGCGAAAATATTATGATATTGAGAACTTTGTTTTTTATGAAAGGTTCGTGCTTTTGAA
>DAIPLL010000250.1:0-1390 GCA_036769265.1 Kapaibacterium sp. (SeqCode) | reverse complement strand
GAAATGAGCGATTAGTATTATCAGGTACAATTATAGATAATTTAGCAAATGGTCTAAATCTTAAAATTTTATCATTAGACCTAAAAGAAATAAGTTATTTCATTGACAAAATGCCTATTAATATAGATGGGAAAATCGATTTTCTGGATATAACGTTAGAAAGTGATTTGAAAAATCCTGAAATTACATTAAACACAAAAGTAAGCGAAATTAATATTGATAATAATTATTTTGGTGAATTTTATTCTGAACTCAACAGTAGAAACGGATTGTTTACTGGTTTTGCTTATATAAATAACAAGTCAAAAAAGTTGTTGGAAATTCTAATAAATAGATTGCCAATTTATATCGGACTTGATTCAAATAAAAAAATAATTGATGAAAATGAATACTTTGAAGCTAATGTATTTGCAAGTGAGTTATCGCTTCAATTAATTGACAAATTTATCCCAAATATTTCACAATTACAAGGATCGACTGATTTAAAAGCAAAAATTTTCGGATATTTGCCTAAAAATATTAATTATTCTGGTAATCTTGAGATAAAAAATGGCTTTTTCAATTTAGATAATACAAATATATCATACCGTGCTGATGGTAGAATATCTTTTTCCAATAAGCTTATTAATATTGAAAAATTTATGATAAGAAATCTCAACAGAGATCTACGTGATGGTAAAGCCGAAATTAATGGTTATGTTCGTATTAATGATAACAGCCTTGATTATATTGATATTAAAGTAACAGCGGATAAATTACTCGTTTTAAGTGATGCTACAAAGAAAGTGCTTCCTGAAGTTTATGGCACTCTTGTTATTGGAACTGAAAACGGCTATATTAGATTTTTCGGTAATTTAAGAGAACCGAATTTGGAAGGTGATATTAATATCATTAACGGTGATTTAAAAATGCCTCAGATGCAATCGAAACAAATTGTCAAATCCAATTTTACTTATGAAATTAAACAAGATAAGAGAATTTATAAGTTAACAACAATAATCGATACATCTCAAACCAAAGTCATCCAAAAAGAGGAAGAAATAAACTTCGCAGATTTAATTAATTATGATTTACGCATTAAGATGAAGAATTTTTCTTTACTTTTTGATATGGGCACAATTGGTGAGGTGTATGCTAAAATTGGGACAAAAGATCCCTCAATACCGCTTCGATATACAAAATTGAGAACAGAAATCACACCAAAGCTTTATAATGCAGAGCTCGAAGTCAAAGAGGGTTCAACTGTCAAAATTTTCAGATCAATGGAAACAAAGGGATTTATCTCTTTCCCGACAGGTTCAATAGAAAATCCATCTTTGGATTTGCAAGCAAAATACGAAGGAAGTTTTACGAACAAAAATATTACCAATTATTTTACAGTATATGTTTA
>DAIPLL010000249.1:0-1397 GCA_036769265.1 Kapaibacterium sp. (SeqCode) | reverse complement strand
TGGCGAAATAATAGAAAAATACGGCAAAGTTAATGATGAAATTCGGCAAACTGTAGAAAAACTTAAAAACATTCCACGAGATATTAACACAACATATAAATATAATTAGTATTATAAAAGAGGTTAGTTATGGCAAATTTTAAGATTGAGAAAGCTGAAACAACTCGAATTAATAATGTTAATTGGGATAATCTTGGTTTTGGACAGTATTTTTCCGATCATATGTTTGTTTCTGATTATGAAAATGAAAAATGGGATGAAGGGCGAATAATACCGTACGGACCTATGCCAATTGAGCCAGCGATGTGCACATTGCACTATGGGCAATCGATTTTCGAGGGATTAAAAGCTTTTCGCGATGTCAAAGGTGGAATAAATATATTTCGTCCGGATAAAAATGCAGCAAGGTTAAATCACTCAGGCTCGAGAGTATGCATTCCACCTTTCGATGAAAAATTGTTTGTCGAAGCAATAAAAGAACTTGTGAAAATTGACATCAATTGGGTTCCAAAACAACGTGGGCAATCTTTGTATATACGTCCAGTGGCATTTGGGACAGGGAATTTTCTTGGTGTGCACGCATCACCAACATATCGGTTGATTATTATGACATCACCAGTGGCATCGTATTATCCCGAAGGGCTAAATCCAGTTAAAATACTTGTATCGAGCGAGTATGTGCGAGCTGTTCGTGGTGGGCTTGGATCTGCAAAAACAGCAGCAAATTATGCTGCTTCGCTTCTTGCGGGTACAATTGCAAAGAAAAACGGATACTCGCAAGTGCTTTGGCTTGATGGGGTTACACGTCATTTTATCGATGAAGTCGGTGCTATGAATATTATGTTTGTTATCAACGACGAAATTGTGACTCCATCGCTCGAGCAAGGGACAATACTTGCTGGTGTTACTCGCGATAGTGTGCTGACACTTGCGCGTGAGTGGGGCATGAAGGTAAGCGAGCGCCAGATAACAATCGATGAGCTTATTGAAGCTTATGAAACTGGCAAGTTGCAAGAAGTTTTCGGCTCTGGTACTGCTGCGGTTATCTCGCCAGTTGGTTTAATTCAATACAACGATAAATCAATGATTATCAATGATATGAAAATAGGACCAATAGCCCAAAAAAAGTACGATACAATTACTGGCATCCAATACGGCGAACTCGAGGACGTACACGGCTGGAATGTGCATATAGAGATATGATTGAATACCGAAAAAATTGTTAGATAAAGCTACTCCTATGTGGGGTAGCTTTTTTTGTAATAAATTTATTATGTCTCAAATAATATATTTTATGAAAATGACAATTCAAATATTATATTATATTTTGTTTTAGTAATAATTCATTAATTGGAATTACTTTTACTTTCTTAACAAAATTAAAATTAATTTATTAG
>DAIPLL010000048.1:0-9412 GCA_036769265.1 Kapaibacterium sp. (SeqCode) | reverse complement strand
TTTGATGATTTCTTCGGCACTTCGACCAGAAGACGTTCTCATCGCCGTGATATGGGAGAACGTGGTTCAGATTTACGAGTTAGATTAGCATTAACCTTAGAAGAAATTGCAAACGGCGTTGAGAAAACAATTAAAGTTAAAAGAATGACTAAATGCTCTGATTGCAATGGAACAGGTGCAAAAGCAAATAGTGGTTATGCAACTTGCACAACCTGCGGTGGTTCTGGAGAGATTAGGCAGGTTTCACGTTCTGTATTTGGTCAGTTTGTTAATATTTCAACCTGTCCAACTTGTGGTGGTTATGGACAAATTATAAAAGAAAAATGTGATATTTGCAACGGTGATGGTCGTATCCAAGTCGAAGAGACAGTAAAAGTAACTATTCCACCAGGTGTCGAAGAAGGGAATTATATACCACTCCGAGGAAAAGGCAATGCTGGAAGACGAAATGGTCCTGCTGGGGATTTAATAATTGTCATTGAAGAAAAGCAACATGACCTATTTACTCGTCAAGGAGATAATATATTACTCCCATTAACAATTAGCTTCCCAGAAGCTGCTCTCGGTGCAGAGATTGAAATCCCAACTATTGATGGATATGAAAAAATTAAATTACACGCTGGAACTCAGCCAGGTTCAACTATTGTTTTAAAGGGTAAAGGTATCAAAAAGCTAAATTATGACGGACGTGGCGATATGATTGTAATAGTTAATGTTCATATCCCAACTAAACTTAATTCAAAAGAAAAAGAATTAATAAAAGAACTTTCAACAATGGAAAACATCGCTTATAAACAAAAAAATAAAAAGAATAAGGATTTTTTTGAAAAAGTCAAAGATACATTTTTTAGTTAAAATATTTTGTTTAAATTATTTTTATAAAAGAGGCTGCCCAATAATGCAGCCTCTTCTATTTTCAATTTTCAATTTTAAAGATCGACTGAAACTTTACCTGCAAAGTACTTCATAAATTGAGCTCTTTCGTATGCAGCTGGGTCAACTGTTTCAACTTGACTTAATTTACCACGGAATTCTTCAATTGTTTTATAACCCTTTTCGTTCATCCATTTTTCAAGTGTTTGAAGCATATCTGGTATTACATCAAACCCATTTTTATATAAAACAGATGCTATATGAACAACATTCGCTCCAGCAAGAAGTTGCTTGATTATACCTTCGCCATCGTGGACACCAGTTGAAGCGGCTATATCGCATTTAATTCTTTTTGCCATTATACCAACCCAGCGTAATGATATTGTAATATCATTTGGAGTGCTGTATAGGCTGGATGGAACTACTTTCATTGCGTTTATGTCAATATTCGGGCTGAAAAATCTATTAAACAGTGTGATACCTGCAATACCGGTTTCCGATAGCCGCATTATCATATTTGCTAAATTCGTGAAATAATAACTAATCTTTAATGATATTGGTAAGTTCGTGTTGCTCTTAATTTTATTTACTACGTCAAAATATACATTTTCATTCTGTTCGCTTGTGTGATTCAAATCTGATGGTAAAACGAAAATATTTAATTCAAGTGCATCTGCACCTGCTTCTTCAACTCGTTTTGCGAAAAGTGTCCAATCATCTGCAGATATACAATTTACACTTGCAATTATTGGAACGGAAACAGACTTTTTGGCTTCTTCTATTAATGCAAGATATTTTGTTACAGTATCTTCCATTTCGTCGATAGAGAAAAAGTCGTAAATTTCAGGATAAGTTGTTTGTGGTCTTTGTGATTGTGCTAAATTCAATGCCATTTCAGCAGTAATCTCTTCTTCAAAAATTGATTTTAACACAATTGCACCCACCCCTTTCTCATCAAGTGCTTTTAAGTTTTCAATGGAATTTGTTAATCCTGAACTACCAGCTACAATTGGGTTGCGAAGCTTCAAACCTAAATACTTTGTTTCATAATTTGCCATATAATTACCTCCTAAGTGAAAAATAAGTTAATTTGACTGACGAATTTTCCTAAATTAAAGTGTGAATTACTTGCAAGACGTTCTTTTTTTATAGCTATTTTTTTTCTAATTTTGTAAAAATATAGTAAAAGGTTTAAAATGGAATTTCTTTCTATAATATATTGGAATGCTTCACCAGAAATTATTAGACTCGGTCCAATCTCATTGCGCTGGTATGGTCTTTTGTTTGCATTAGGGTTTGTTATTGGTTATCTTATTATGCAGCAAATATTTATTCGGGAAAATAAATCGCAAAAAGATCTTGATGCTCTTACTATTGCAATGATTTTAGGAACGGTTATTGGTGCTCGATTAGGTCATTGCTTGTTTTATGAACCATCGTATTATTTAGCTCATCCAGAGAAAATACTGTATGTTTGGGAAGGTGGTTTGGCAAGTCATGGTGGTGCATTAGGCATTTTAATTGCACTGTATTTTTATCTTAGAAAGCGTACTCATATAAAATTTATGTGGCTTGCTGATCGATTGGTAATTGTTACGGCTTTAGCCGGTGCCTTTATCAGACTTGGCAATTTTTTTAATTCCGAAATTTATGGTGCACCTGCAAATCTACCTTGGGCAGTTGTATTTAGTCGTGTGGATAGTATTCCTCGTCATCCCTCACAAATTTATGAAGCTTTCGCATATTTTTTAATATTCATATTCCTATATGTTTTATATAAAAAATATTATCTAAAATTGAAAGAGGGTTTCCTTCTGGGATTGTTTTTTGTTACTTTATTTGGTTTTAGATTTATTGTGGAATTTTTAAAAGCTCCACAAGTTGCTTTTGAAATGCAAATGCCTTTGAATATGGGGCAGTTGCTGAGTATTCCTTTTATTTTAGCTGGTATATATTTTCTTGCAAGAAAAGCTAAATAATACTTTTTATTGGTTTATTATCCAGAAGTCTTTTTACTATTCCATATCGTAAACCATAGCAACTAATAATTGTTCTATCAATATTTATTGATTGAAGTATTTCGTACAAAATTAGAGCACCAGCAGGTAAAACATCTGCTCTCTTTTGCGGTATGTTAAAATTATGCTCTATTTCAGCTGCAGTCATTTTCAGCAATTTATCAGTTATTGATTTAATTCTACACCGAAGTAATGTGTAATTATGAATTTTCTCAAAATCATAAAATTTTAAGTTTAAATCTATTGCTGCAAGACTTGTTGCAGTGCCTGCAACAGAATATACTTTACCTGTAAAATTGCCAAAAGGCAAACTGCTGATATGCTTATGTATATGTGAAACAATAGTTTCTACTTCACTGCGAGTTGGTGGATTGTTTTTAAGAAAAGTTTCAGTTAAACGGACTGCACCTAATTCTGTAGAAACACGATAATTAACTTGGAAATTTTCGCCAATGATTATCTCTGTGCTCCCACCACCTATATCAATAACCATCGATTGCTCAGGTGTTTCGATAGTGCCAATAAAACTAAGTTCGGCTTCTTCTTCACCCGAAATTATAATTACTTCACAATTAAGAATTTTTCTAAAAAGTTGAGTTATTTCGCGGCTGTTTTTAGCTCTACGCATTGAAGAGGTGCAAACAGCTATGGCTTTATCGACTTTCCTTTTTTTCATCAATTCATAGTAATCTTTAAGAATAATTTCGGCTCTTTTGATTGCATCTTGCGAAATGAGCCCTGTTTTATCAACATCTTCACCTAATCGTGCTATCGAATGCATATCGTCAAGCACTTCAAAATCCGAATATCTATTCCCTTTGGCAATAGTCATAAGAATTGTATTAGTTCCAATATCAATTCCAGCATAAACATTCATATTATTTTACCTTTAAATGTATTGCAACCCATTCATCTTCAGTTAGTGTTTCAATGTGTTTGAAATTATATTTTGTGTAATGATCAATTATATAATCGGCATCATATTTTAAAATTCCAGATATGATTAAATCGCCTTTACTTTCTTTTAAAGAATGATAAAATTTATCAGCTGTTTTATCTAAAATATTTAGGAACATATTTGCAACTATTCCATTGGCATTTGGTAATTTACATTCAAAAATATCTGCTTTTTCAATAGTATAATTTCCATTAACTTCATTTAAAGCAAAATTTTCTCTTGCATTTTCAACCGACCACTCATCATAATCGAATGCATAAACTGCTCGGGCACCTAATTTCATAGCTAATATTGCTAAAACACCAGTTCCTGTTCCTGCATCTATCCAATACTGACCTTTTTGTAGAACTTTTTCAAGTAGTTTACAAACAAGTTTTGTCGTTGAGTGTTGACCAGTTCCGAAAGACATCTTGGGATTTATTATTATTTTAATATCAGTATTTAGTTCATGTATTTTCCATTCAGGAGCGATACCAATTTTTTCGGAAACAATGATTATTGGAGTATTTTTCTCAATTTCTTCGTTCCAATTTTTATCTTCAATTGTTTCTTCACTTATTATTTCTATATCTGGTATTAGTCTTGCTAATGATGATAACAGTTCAGTTTTAATATTATCATTCCAATTTTCAGACAAGAAGCAGACAGTAATTTCATCGAGATTTTCTTCAATTCCTTCTATTTGATAATTTTCTATAATGACATAAAAATATGGATAATATTCTTCAAAAAGACGAAACTTTACATTTTTATAAATTTTTTTCATAAAAAATCCAATAAAATTACTCTTAATACTACTATATTAAACAGCTGAAATTAAATATTTAATCAATAATACAAATATATGAAATTAAGTGAACTAAAAGAAAAATTAAAAAAAATTAAAATATTAGCTATGGATGTAGATGGGACTTTGACAGATGGAAGTCTTTATTATTCTGAAAATGGTGAAATATTCAAACGTTTTAGTGCGAAAGATGGTATGGGTATAACACTTTTGAATAAAGCAGAAATAAAAAGTGCTATAATTACAAGCGAAATTTCCCAAATAGTTCCAACAAGAGCAAAAAAATTAGGTATAGAATACATTATACTTGGAAGCAAGAATAAATTACAGGCAATACGTGATTTAGGAGAGCAATTAGGATTTAATTTAGATGAAATTGCCTATATCGGCGATGATGTAAATGATTATTATGTTATAAAAGAAGTTGGTTTTTCAGCCTGCCCAAAGAACGCTGTTGAAATCATTAAGGAAACAGTTGATTATGTTTGCAAAAACTATGCAGGAGATGGAGCAGTAAGAGAAGTGTGCGATTTAATTTTGCTTTCACAAAATAAATCATTAATTTTATCTGAAAATTGGTAATTTTTTTAAGGAGGAAAATTATGGATATGAGAAGTGAATATTCGAAAGGCTTCGTTGTTGGAGCTATCATTGGCGGTATTGCTGGTGCTATTACAGCATTACTTCTTGCGCCAAAAAGCGGTTCAGAATTAAGACGTGATATTGCTGATACTTCTACAGATCTTTACAACAAAGCTTCTGAATATTTGAAACAAGTCGAAAAAAAAGCTGAAGAAAGCTTTAAAAAAACTGTTAATGAAGGCAAAATCAAAGCTGAAGGAATTATCGAAAGTGCTAAGCAACAGGCACAAGAAATTCTCTCTGGTGCTGAAAATATCCTTCAGCAAGCTAAATCAAAAGCTATTGATGCAAAAGAAAATGTTGCTCAAAGCTACGAAAACTTAAAAGAAGCTGCTAAAGCCGGAGCAGAAGCATTCAAAGCTGAACTTAAAGCTTCACGTGAAAACGAATAAAAGGTGAAAGAATGCTTACTGCATTAATAATTGCAGCTATTTTAACGTGCATTGCTTTTATTTTTATGGCATTAAGTGTTATTGATGCTGTAAAGTCTTATAAGAATTTAGCTGAAAGTGCAAAAAAAAACATAGAATTGATTTCAAGAGATACTGCTGAACTGAAAAATAAAGCAATTCAATCCTTAGATGAATTATCGGTTGTAAAAACTAAACTTGTAAAAGTTTTAGATGATGTCTCCGACCTAAAAAATGAAATTGTTGATTCACTTCATAGCGTTGAAAGCTTAGCCAAAACTGTTGATAACTCTGCTAAAGATATTGGAACAAAAGTAGAAACTTTATTCAAAAAGCTTGAACCTCTTGAAAATTTAACAAAATTACTATATTCAATGGTTGCAAATCCAATTAACAACTCTATAAGTATTTTTAATGCTACTAAAAAAGCGTTAAGTGCTTTTAGTGGTAAACTATTTAGTAAATAATTTATAAATTCAAATTAAAAGGTGTTCAAAAATGAAATTTTGGACACCTTTTTTATTAGTTATTGAAAAAGTTAATTTCGTTTAGACTAAAATAAATTAACTTAGAAAACGATTATTTATTTAATTAACATACAAGAGGTTAAAATGAAAGTAAAAGATATTCTTGCAACAAAAGGTCCCCAAGTTTTCACTATTGGTGAAAATATGCCTTTGAAGCAAGCAGTTGAATACCTTGCCAACAACAAAATAGGTGTTTTACTTGTATTATCTGATGACGGAAAAATTACAGGGATAATTTCTGAAAGAGATATTATTAGGGAGCTTTCCAAAGATTTTGCAAATGCACTCGAGAAAAAAGTTTCAGATGCTATGACAAAACAAGTGATTTTTTGCGAGCCAGATGATGAGATTAACTACATTGAAAGCGTTATGACTAATAATAAAATTAGGCATTTACCTGTTTTACACGAAAAACGACTTGTCGGGCTTATTTCCATCGGAGACGTTGTAAAAGCAGCCCATAAGGAAATGAAAATCGAAAATAAATATCTAATTGATTATATCGGTGGCAATGTGAAGTAAATTCTCGATTGATTTTTCACGAAAAAAGCATATTTTGCTTTTTTTAATAATTGGAAATTATATGGGATATACAACTAAAGATTTAGAAGCAAAAAAGGTAACAACTCTTCGCCTTCAAGAAATGAAATCAGCAGGAAGGAAAATTGTTTGTCTTACTGCATATGATGCTTTAATTGCTAATATTTTTGATGACTGTGGTATTGATGTAATTTTAGTTGGTGATTCGCTTGGGAATATAGTTCAAGGGCACGATACAACTATTCCTGTTACCTTAGAAGATACAATTTATCATACAAAAGCAGTTGTAAACGGTGCAAAAAGAGCGTTGGTTGTAGCAGATATGCCTTTTATGAGTTATCAAGTTTCTGCAAACGAAGCTTTCAGAAATGCAGGACGTATTTTGAAGGAAACTGGTTGTGCTGCAGTTAAACTTGAAGGCGGTAAAAATGTAACCGAAGCAATTTCTCGTATGACCGAAGCAGGTATCCCGGTGATGGGGCACCTCGGGCTTATGCCACAAAGCATACATAAATTTGGCTCGTATCGTGCAAGAGGAACTGACCCCGAAGAGGCTGAAAAAATTTATGAAGATGCTCTCTTACTAGAGCAGGCAGGATGTTTTGCAATAGTTTTAGAAAAAATTCCAGCTGAACTTGCAAAAAAGATTACAAATACACTGAAAATCCCAACTATCGGTATCGGTGCAGGTCCTTACTGTGACGGACAGATACTTGTTTATACAGATATGCTTGGTTTAACAGTTGATTTTTCTCCGAGATTTGTCCGACGATATGCAAATTTACTGCATATTATAAAAGAAGCAGTACAAAATTACAGTAATGATGTGAGAAACTCTAATTTCCCAAATTTAGACGAAAGCTACTGATGAAAAAATTGCTCTTATTTCTGGCTTGCTTATTCTTGTTTAACGCTTGTTCCGAAACTATTGGTACAAGCTCTAAGGACGTAGTTTTCCCAGATACAAATGTTAGTTTTCAATTGCACGTTTATCCTTTTCTCAAACTTAATTGCTCTTATGCAGGTTGCCATAGTGAGGAATCAGCCGCAGGTGGAGTAATACTTACCAACTACACAACTTTATTTCAATCACCTGGTATGATTATTATTGGGGAGCCAGATAAAAGCAGATTAATTCAGATCGTCGAAAATAAATTACCTCATTTTACTTACTTTTATAGAGGTAATATCACTGAAAATCATAAAAAAGGTCTCAGACAATGGATTTTAGAAGGTGCAAAAAATAATTAATTTTCATCTAAAAATTTAAAATTATAAATTTATTTTGAAACAAACAAGGCTGCCTCGTTATAAGACAGCCTTGTTTCTTAAAAACTTAACTGGATGCTATCTTTTTACAACGATCTTATCTGAGTAGGAACGATTACCGATTCTTAACTTTAAGAAATATTCACCGTTGAGTAAATCCGAAACATTGATAATTTCATTGAAATAACCACTGTGCAGTAAACCTAAATCTTGTGCTTTCAGAAGTTTACCATTGATTGAATAAATTTCGTAAGAAATCAAATTTTCATTTTTAACGGCAAATTTCAAATACACATTATCTTTTGCTGGATTAGGATAAATCGAAACAATACCAGAGCCATCATTTTCATAAGGAACGTCAAGAACTGTTTTCTTTACAGCCCAAGCTGCTTGATACACACGTTTTGATGTAACATCTTGAACCCAAGCGACAACTGCAAGGTCATCATATTCTTCAACAGTAGCATCTGTTGGAAATTCGTATGAATAATATAGCTTCTGTGTTTCTCCTTTAGTTAATTTTGTAATTCGTGTGCCATTAGCATCTGGGAGCATTTTCTTCATAACATAATGGAATTCTGTTTCTCCATTAGTTGATTTGTTATTCTTTGTTGTAAGTTCAACTACTGCAATATGGGCAACAATGTTTGAATTTGTAAAGTTCTGTAATGGTGAACAGTCTAATTCAACTGTTACACGTCTATTTTCAACTTTAAATTCAGGATTAATTATATCAAAAAATGCAGGTTGGTCGATGATATTATTAAATCCAACAGCTGAAAGATTTTCAGAAGAGAATGGATAAGCTTCACCATTTGCAAAAGCTGATGGCACACCATTTACACCGTAATAATTACGGCGAACACCACCTTCGGCTGTGTAATAAATATCACCGGGCGATGGCCAATTCATCTGGTATTTTACAATTGCAACTCTATCTTCAAATTGTTTTAGCAAAGGATTAAGATATCTATTCACACTCGCGCAAGGTCCACAAGTAGAACTTGTGAATTCTTCAAATAAAGGATAGATGTTCTTTGCAATTGTATTATTCCAAATATATATAGATATAGTTGCAGTATCGTTTGAATGATCAACATCGTTGTCATTGTTGCCATTAATATCAGAAACCCAAATTTTTATCGTTCTCATCCCTAATTTAGAAGGTATCCAATTAGGCAAAACAAATCTTTGAAACGAATAATAAGGGATAGATTTATCAATATTTATTGTTGTTCTTATAACTTGTTCTCCATCAGCTTGGAAATTAGCGACAAAAGAGTAAATACTGTCTATTCCATAAGAACCTACGTAAAATGGTATTTGAATACCTGTATCACCTACTTTAACATATTTCTTTAAATCAATCTGTAATGCAACCAAATCAT
>DAIPLL010000248.1:0-1403 GCA_036769265.1 Kapaibacterium sp. (SeqCode) | reverse complement strand
AGCGTAGAGTTCTTGAGGTCCAGCCACGAACACTATTGCTTCCACCAGCAAAGAATTGACGCTCGATAGGGACGTAAACATTCGCTTCCTGCATAAGTTTAATTGCTCCGGCGCGTAGCTTAGCTGCTAATATCAAATTACTTGAAATTTGTATATATTGGCTATGGAGCAGATGCACTCTAAAATATCTTGCTATACCAGAAATTGATGGATGCGATAGGAATACATTCCAACCATCCAAATTTATTGTTGTGTAAGAGCCTTTTGTTGGATTAAATGGATCGTTCTTTTTATCGCTGATTAAGTTTAATCCCATTGTATTTGATGTCCAGAGATGAAAATCAGGTTCATTTAGATATTGATAGAGATTATTATACAAAAAGAACGACTCTATAACTCGCAGCGAATCGTCTGGATTAGTAGTCCGGCGGGAGGCTTCTGCAACAGCAGTAGGGAAATTTATGGGATTTTCGCGTTCGAAAGAGAAGTCCAAACTTACGGTATTGAAAAAAGTTTTCTTAGGCAAATTAAGCGAGAATCTGATTGGTAATTGCAATGTGTTGATTTGGAATAAGTTATAAACTTTTCGTATGGAATAGCTGAGGCTGGCGGATGCAGCAACTCTTGTATTATCAACGATCCACAATAAGGGCTGGTAGAAACGTGCACCAAGAAGCATTTCATAATCTAAATTGTTGAAATTTTGCAATGTTTTACCAATATCTTTGAAAGAGAAGCTCGTAAGAAGCGATCCACTTTGTGCCATACCGAATAAATTTCTGTGGCTAATATTTCCCTCCACACCAGCATTGAAATTTGTAAGTGGCGTCCTATTTGTAAACAATGCGAAGCTCCATTCACGCTGTTTTCGGTAAGAAGTCCGTAAGCAGAAGTTCAGAACCGTATCTTGATTTCCACTGTTTGAGCACGTATCTATCTCTACTACATCGAAAGTACCCAAAGTAAGTAAATTTTCCACCGATGCATTAAGTTTTTGCCTGCTGTACCAATCGCCTGAATTAAATTCGAGCTGTTTACGCTTCATTTCGTGAGTAACTATGTGTTGCCCGCGTGTTGAGTCGATGAAAACAATTTTACCAAAAGTAACTCTTTTGCCTAAGTTAAAGACAACTGTAATGCTGTCCGATTTTTTTGCAGTATCAATTGAAACGACTGGTTTTTGATAAGTTGCATAATAGTATCCGTTATTAAGCAGAATATTATAGATAGTAGTAATTTGTTGGTTCAGCAAGTTTTCTTCGAAATAAAATAATTGGGGCAAATACTTCAACGCTTGTTCTATTTTTTGTGAAACATCGGGGGCAATATCGCCTAAACCTAAATAAACAATTGTATCAATTTTGTAACGCTCGCCTTCGGATATAGCAAAAGTCAGCACATTC
>DAIPLL010000247.1:0-1415 GCA_036769265.1 Kapaibacterium sp. (SeqCode) | reverse complement strand
TGCTTTGCCATTATTAGCAGTAACAGAATCATTCCGTCTTTCTAAAGGTATGATTTCCAAAACAATGGATGGACTTGAAGTCTGTAAACTGAGGGATGATGTTTTGCCTGTTCTACGTTTGCACGAGATTTTTGGGATTGAACCTGACAGTTACGATTTAGAAAAAGGCATAATGATTATTATAGAATCGAAGGATAAACAAGTTGCTCTGTTCGCTGATGAAATTGTAGGTCAACAGCAAGCTGTAATTAAAGGACTTTCTGATTATATTGGCAAAGTTCAAGGTATCACTGGATGTATGATATTAGGAGATGGTGGAATTGGCTTAATTATTGATATAGAAAGCTTAATAGAATTATCTGAAAAAACTGTTCTTGTATGACTTATCAAAAGGTAAACTATGATACAATCTGATGATTTATACGAAATTGATGAATTGGGAACAGAAGAGGATTTTGAAAATACTCTTCAAGATCGTTATTTAACTTTTAGAATCGGTGGTGAACAATATGCCTTCGAAATAGAATATGTAACTGAAATAATTGGTATTCAAAATATAACACCCGTTCCAAATATCAAACCGTTTATTAAAGGCATAATTAATCTACGTGGGATCATATACCCTGTTGTATGTGTGCGCAAACGATTTAATTTACCTGAAATACCATATAACGATAGAACTTGCATTATTATCGTCAATGTAAACCAAAGTGGTATAGGTTTAATTGTAGATGAGGTAGCAGAAGTATTGAAAATCCTACCTGAAAGCATTTCTCCACCACCACAAACAAATAAAGGATCTCACAGTAAATTTATTAAAGGTATGGGTAGGGTTGGTGATAAAATAAAAATCATTTTAGATATTCAAAAGTTACTATTTGAAACCGAAGAACATAATTATGAATAAACATTATGAACATTAAAGAAATCAGACCAGCGGAATTTGTTGAAGTAACTGATGAGGAATTTAAACTCATTAGGGACTTAATTTACAAAAACATTGGAATAAACTTAACTGAAGAGAAGCGCTCGCTTGTCAATGGTCGCTTGCAAAAAATTTTAAGAAAATTAAATTTAAAGACTTTCAAAGAATATTACGATTTTTTAATTAATGATAAAAGCGGAGAAGCTTTAAGTGAGCTTGCTAATGTAATTTCTACTAATCATACTTTTTTTGGACGAGAAATTGACCATTTTGAGTATTTTGTTGATGTTGTCCTTCCAGAAATAGAAGAAAGAGCAAAGAAAACGAATTCATACGATATTAGAATATGGTCCGCTGGATGTTCAAGTGGTGAAGAACCTTATACGCTTGTTATGCTAATGATGGAGTATTTTGGGAAAGATTATTACAAATGGCAAGCAGGTGTTCTTGCTACTGATATTTCACTAACTGTTTTGGAGAAAGCAAAACG
>DAIPLL010000246.1:0-1439 GCA_036769265.1 Kapaibacterium sp. (SeqCode) | reverse complement strand
GTCATACGATGCAGTTTGGGAAAAACCTGATTCATTTATGGGTATGAATATTGAATTGAAGGACGCTGGTATAACTTTTAATGGTGATAACTTTGCTATTAATCACAAATCGAAGGTAAAAGAGAATGCTGTTGATGTTGATTATGATGTGATTTTAACTGGAAAATATAGTGGTTACGGCAAAGTAATTGAACAAATTGAAGGGAAATTAACTCGTACAGAATTTAGTGCAGATTCCAAAATATTAGGTATCAATTCTTTTGCTTGAGTTTCAACATTTTTTTGAGTTATTCTTGGATTTCCCCGATAATTATTCGTCAGAAACCCCATAAGTGCAGACTTATCATTACACATTTCAATCTGTCGTCCACTCGGAAAAGTAAAAGTGTAATCAAACGATGTTGGATCGTAATTTAATTTATCCAATTTCGGACTTGGATAGTCACCTCTTCCATTCCTTGAATGGTAAGTTTGTGAACCATAACCGGATATAGTTTCATCTGAGAAAAAGTACATATTCGTAAATTCAGCCAACTTTGTATTTATATCTTTGGTTAATTTAGCACTACGGAAAAAAGTTTTCAATGTTGGGTCTGGTGCAAGTCCCACGTACTTTGATATTAATGAATCTTTAAATCCGCTTTCGTATGGATCGCCACCACCTAAACCAAAACCACCGTGTGCATCGTTTCGAACGTGAGGAGGGCAACCCATATCTGCCGTATTGTGCAACACTTCGCCGAGTGCTCGGAATGCCTTTGCAAGAAATTGTTTTCTCGTTTCAACATTATCACTTTTTAGGGCATTGGTCATATGTTCCTTAGCTTTATGCCAGTTCCAAATATTAGTTGCTTGTTGGTCTGAACCATAGATGTGCCAAAAAATTGCATCAACACTCGGATTGAATAATGCTAAGGCCAAATTAACATCAGTTAAATATGTCGCACCGTTCAATGCTTTGGGGTCGTAGAAATGACGGTATGCAGCTGGTACTTCAGGTTCATCTGCACTATATCCTCCCTCACGAATCCATTCCTTTGCTGTGTTTTTTCTGTTCTCTTCAGTAATATACTTATAACCTGGAAAAACAACCATTGGACCTTCAAGAGTAAGATAATCAGTATTAAATGTATATTTTTTAAATTCTTGCCAATTTTTTATCTCTGTCTTGAATTTATTGAGAATTTGATTGTTAAAGGCCCGATGGGCAGTTTTATTATCATAAGCATAGAAGACTCTTGACAAAATTATAAATAAACTCAATATTAAAAATAACTTTTTCATATTAATTTTCTCCTACATATCCTTTAATTTCCATTTACCATCATCGTCCAAAAACATCGATATCTCGAATGTCATCCCGTTGTAAGTTATTTCGTAAACTGCGTACAGGCTATCCGAGGCTATTATTTTCCGAGTTTCAGGCGACTTGGCGAATT
>DAIPLL010000245.1:0-1472 GCA_036769265.1 Kapaibacterium sp. (SeqCode) | reverse complement strand
TTTTTCACCACGTCGAGGATTATCGTTAAGATCTCCTACGATTATTACATCCTGTTCATTAGAATTTGTCAATACGCTATCTATCCATAGTGAAACAATTTCAGCTTGTTTTGCTCTTGTTTGCAAGCTTTCAAGCCGCTTTTCTTCAGTATCGTCAAATCTTGATGTTGCTTTGAAATGAACTATCATCATAATCCAGTCAAAATTACCTTTTCGAGCATGCACAACAAGTCCAGGGCGATTTCTTGTTGGATTTATTGCAACGGCTGAATATTCATAAAATGT
The DNA here is from genome assembly GCA_036769265.1 of Kapaibacterium sp. (SeqCode). Taxonomy (GTDB): domain Bacteria; phylum Bacteroidota; class Ignavibacteria; order Kapaibacteriales; family UBA2268; genus JAKIZO01. Next base: position 1,187 of record DAIPLL010000245.1, on the reverse strand, counting down.
GTCGATTGACACGCTACTTTTATAAATAAAAGCTAAATTTTGATTTCCACCTTTGTCTAAAACATAACCTTTATAATCAGGCAAATATTTTAATAATCTATTTAGTGCATTTAAATTTTCTATCTCCTGCAAACCAAAAATATCACATCCTGTTTTCTCAATGATGTCAGCAATTAGCTTATAATCTTCTTCGGTGCGATCCTTTGTGTCTTTTTCCCCATCTCCGAGCCATTCTATGTTGAAAGTTCCAATTCGGACAGAATTGTCTTTGTTGATTTGCTGATTTTTATTGTTATCAATATGTGAACAAGAAAAACAGCATAGTAGCAGATGAACAATTAACAAGTATAAAATTAAAGTAAATTTTTTCATATCAGGAAATTCCAAAAATTGCTTTAACAATATGACCTGCTATTTGTGGATTTTCTTTTAAGCGACGAGTGGAATAGCCATACCAATCTTCACCATAAGGAACATAAATTCGAACATTATGCCCTAACTTTAGCAATTCATTACGCCTATTTTCACGAACACCGAGTAACATTTGGAATTCGTACTGTGAATTGTCAATTTTGTTAGTGCGAATATAATTCTCTGCAAATTGAATTAAAGGTTCGTCGTGAGTAGCAATAGCAGGATAAAATCCATTTTCAAACATATAAACAAGCAATTTTTTATAATTTTCACGTATTTCTTCACGATCTTTATAAGCTATGCTTTCTGATTCGACATAAATGCCTTTACAAAGCCGAACATTAGGTTTATATTCAACCATTGCTTTAAGATCATCCATACTACGACGCATATAAGATTGAATAACAAATCCAAAGTTGTCGAAACCTTCATCGCGAAGCATACGGTAGATTTTCAGAGTGTCACTTGTATATGGCGAATTTTCCATATCGATGCGAATAAATACATTTTTTTCTTTTGCAATTTTGCCCAAATATTTAATACTCTCATAACAAAAATTAAAATCAATATCAAGACCGAGGGAAGTAGGCTTAATTGACAAGTAAGTTGGTAAATTGTTCTTAACAATTGCATCGATAACTTTTGTGCATTCTTCTCTTTCGTGAAGGGCTCTTTCTTTTGTGCGAACGAATTCGCCAAGCACATCGATTGTTGTTTTCCCACCAAGTTTAGCAAAATCCTGAGTAACTCTTACTGCATCTGCTAAAGTTTCT
>DAIPLL010000007.1:301-24802 GCA_036769265.1 Kapaibacterium sp. (SeqCode) | reverse complement strand
AAGCAGGTGTTCTTGCTACTGATATTTCACTAACTGTTTTGGAGAAAGCAAAACGTGGTATCTATCCAGATGAACGCGTTCAACCACTTCCCGATATATTCAAGCAAAAATATTTTAAGCATCTCCCAAGCGGCGAATGGGAAATAATCGATACTGTTAAACGTGAAGTAACTTATAGAAGATTTAATTTAATGAATGAAACATTTCCTTTTAAAAAACCATTTGATGTAATTTTTTGTAGAAATGTTATGATTTACTTCGACAATCCAACAAGAGAAAAACTTGTTGACAAATTCTATAAATTCACATCTTATAACGGTTATTTATTTATTGGACATTCGGAAACATTAAGTAGAACTGCGACTAAGTATAAATATATAAAACCAGCTGTTTATAAAAAATTTTAGTATTTAAAAAAAATTGATTGAGAGGGAGTTGTGTCTAATCTATTCAAAAAGATCAGAGTATTAATTGTTGATGATTCTGCACTTGTACGTGATATTTTATCAAAAGGCTTATCAGCCGATCCAGGTATCGAGGTTATCGGAACAGCACCTGATGTTTATGTTGCTCGCGATTTAATTATCAAGCTAAAACCAGATGTTCTGACGCTTGATATTGAAATGCCAAAGATGGATGGTATCGAGTTCCTTCGGCGATTGATGCCACAATATCCATTGCCAGTAGTCGTTGTAAGTTCACTTACACAAAGGGGAAAACTAATTACAATGCAGGCGCTCGAAGCAGGTGCTGTTGATTTTGTGCCAAAACCAGCAACTGATGTCGCTCGTGGGCTAAGCGAAATGATGCTCGAATTACGAACCAAGATTAAAATAGCCTCAACTGCTAATGTATCACACTGGAAAAATCGTCAGGTTGAATTTTCACCAAAAGTAAGTAAAGATGAAACTGCATTGGGTAAAGCTCTTGCAGAATCAACTGATAAAGTCATTGCTATTGGAGCTTCGACCGGAGGTACTGAAGCAATAAAAAAAGTTATTGAAAAGCTTCCACCTTACATGCCCGGAATAGTAATAGTTCAACATATGCCAAAAGGTTTTACCAAAACATTTGCCGATAGATTAAATGAAACTTCTTATATGCAAGTGAAAGAAGCCGAAGATGGCGATCGTGTAATTAACGGTCGTGTTTATATTGCTCCAGGCGATTATCATATGAAAATTTATCGCTCTGGCGGACAATACAAAATCCAAATTGTAGAAGGTGAAAAAGTTAACGGACACCGGCCGTCAGTTGATGTTATGATGTTCAGCGTTGCTGAGCACGTCGGAGCAAATGCATATGGGGTCATATTAACTGGTATGGGGAACGATGGAGCCAAAGGCTTAAAAGCAATGAAGGAAGCCGGTGCCAAAACTATTGGACAGAATGAAGCAACTTGCGTCGTTTATGGTATGCCTAAAGTTGCTTTCGATATTGGCGCAGTTGATATGCAATTGCCACTTGATGATATACCAAATGCTTTAATCCGATTAGTCAAACAAACAAATTAATATTATGGAGAAATATCCACTTTCTGTATTAATTGTCGAAGATGATCCGCCTTCGAGATTAATAACTCAGACAATTGTAAAATTACTTTTCGATATTGTTTACGTTGGAGAAAATGGTCTTGAGGGATACGAGCTATTTGAAAAGAATAAACCTGATATAGTGCTATCTGACGTTGGAATGCCTTTCTTGGATGGACTGGGAATGAGCAAAAAAATTCGCGAAATTAATCCAAACGTCCCTATAATACTTGCAACTGCATTTGATGATAAAAACTTACTATTAAATGCCATAGAGCTCGGTATTGATCATTATATTATTAAACCAATCAATCGTGAAAAATTGATTGAAATCTTAAACAGAATTGCCAACGACCTATTACTCCAAATTGAGTATAAAAAACAACAAGAGAAAATCCGACAACTTTATAAAGCAATAGAACATTCCTCAGGTATCGTTGTTATTTTTGAAAAAGATGGTAAAATAACTTATTTTAATCCCAAATTAGCCGAGCTAACTGGCTATTATCCTAATCAATTAAAAGATGAAAATATTTGTACTTTATTCTTTGGAAACAATGTAACGACATTTTTCAATTCAATTGAAGAATATATTGAATGGCGTGGTGAATTAAACCTCAAAAACTCTTTAAATAAAGAAATAGTAGTCTTTGCATCATTAGCGCCAATATTTACTTACAATGGAAATATTGATGCCTTTATATTAGTAGCTGATGATATTACAGAAAAGAAAAGAATTGAAAATCAATTAAAAGAATACAATGAGCTCTTAGAAAATAAAGTTCGTGAAAGAACAATTGAGCTTGAAAACATTAACAAAAAACTTATAGAAGAAATTGAAATACGAAAAAAAACTGAAAAAGAACTCATTAAAGCGAAAGATGCAGCCGAAGAAGCCAGCCGTGCAAAAAGCTTATTCTTGGCAAAAGTTACTCACGAACTTCGAACACCGATGAACGGTATTCTCGGTATGACAAGCGTTCTATTGGATACAAATCTAACAGAAAAACAAAAACGGTCTCTATTGATTGTCAAACAATCAGGCGAGACTCTTCTTAATATTATAAACGATATTCTTGATTGGTCTAAAATTGAAACTGGGAAATTGAAACTTGATAAATATAAATTTAATTTATATGAACTCATTAAAAATATTACAGAATTACTCGAGTCTGCTGCAAAAAATAAAGGGATAGAATTAAGATTAAACTTAAATGATAATTTACCTAATATTGTTATTGGAGATGGTCATCGTCTTCAGCAGGTCTTCATAAACTTAATTTCAAATGCAATAAAATTTACTGAAAAAGGATATGTTGAAGTTTCTGCTCAAAAAGTTGAAACTGGTGAAGATAAAATTAAAGTTCGATTCGATATAAAAGATACGGGAATCGGCATACAACAAGAAAAAATGGATAGGCTGTTCAAAAGTTTTAGTCAAATAGATGATAATCTAACTCGTAAATACGGTGGCACCGGACTTGGGTTGTTTATAACCAAAGAGCTGGTTGAAATGATGGGTGGCAGTATCAACTGCGAAAGCACAGTTGGTGTTGGAAGTGTTTTCTATTTTATCATACCTTTTGAAATCCCACAAGACGAAAGTTTACAAGTAAATGAAGAAATTGGTCTCTCTCAAATAGCAAAAAAATACAACTTTCTAAATTTAAGAATTTTAGTAGCAGAGGATAGCTACATAAATCAAGAATTAATTAAAGAAGCCCTTGATAACATAAATTGCGTTTACCAAATAGCAAATAATGGGATCGAAACATTAGAAATATTCACAAAAGAAAAATTCGACTTAGTTTTAATGGATTTGCAAATGCCTGAAATGGATGGGTTTGAAGCAGCGAAAGCAATTATCAACTACGAGAAATCTAACAATTTACCTCACACACCTATTATTGCACTAACAGCTCACGATGATGAAAACACCAAGACTAATGTATTTGCAACAGGAATGGATGATTTAATAACTAAACCGTTTAATTGGTATATTTTCTACGAAACAATATCAAGATATAAAAAAAATCAATCAGAACTGCCAGTTAATTTAGATATTCTTCTGCAATCGATTAACAACAATAAAATCTTGTTATATAAATTAACCAAATATTTCATTAAAAATACCCCTACACAACTTGAAAATCTTGGGAAAGAGATAAAAAACAAAAATTTCGAGCAAATTGAGAAAATTTCTCACAAATTAAAATCAGAAATAGGTAACTTTGGCGCAGAAAAAGCTTATAATCTCATCACAAAGATTAACCAAATAAGTAGAATAAAACAATCTGAGAAATTAGAGGCATTGTATGAAGAATTTCGAATTGAATTAAAAAAAGTTTTACAATATTTAGAGCAAATTATCGAAAATGAAAATATAAAATAAATTTTAGAGGCTTATATGCGTACATTAGTTGTTGAGGATGATTACATCACATCGCAAGTAATGCAAGAAATTTTAAGCGCATTTGGCGATTGTGATGTAGCCGAAAATGGTGCTCAGGCTATTGAATTATTTACAACCGCTCAGCTTACCGGGGTGCTATATGATGTAATTTTTTTAGACATAATGATGCCTGAAAAAGATGGTCAGGAGGTGCTTACTAAAATTCGCCAAATAGAGAAAATGAACGGTATTATGGGACTTGACTGTGTAAAAGTTGTTATGACAACTGCTTTGGATGATTACGAAAATATTAAAAAAGCATTTGTAAATCAAGCGGAGGCATATTTAATTAAACCTGTCGACAAAGATAAAATTGTAAAAATTCTTTTAGATTTAGAACTTTTAAGTTAATTTTGTTTTTTTTCAAATAAATAAATTGAAATATGAAAAATTCACCATACAATGCTACTGTCAATGGTAAAATATTATTAACACCTGATTTAATGATCTTACGAGTGCGAACAGATACACCTCGTGATAAATTTGAAGCAGGTCAATTTACAACAATCGGTTTATTAGCATCTGAACCTCGTTCAGCAAATTCAATTTTAACATTAGATCAGTTGCCAGCTGATTCTTTAATCAAGCGTCCTTATTCAATTGCTTCAGCTAATCATCAAACACAGGATTTTGAGTTTTATATTAGCCAGGTCAAATCTGGTCAGCTTACACCACGACTTTTCGCCCTTTCGCAGGGTAGCCGAATGTGGGTAGATGAAGAAATTTTAGGCGTTTTTCGTTTGAATGACACTCCCAAAGGTTGCAATATTGTTATGGTTGCGACAGGAACAGGTCTGGCACCTTACATAAGCTTTCTGCGCTCCCATATTAAAGACCACCAAGATATTAAATTAGCTGTTTTGCACGGTGCTGCTTATCCTTGGGATTTGGGATATTATTCCGAGCTTACTTTTATTCAAAATGCTTTTGATAATTTTTATTACTTCCCTACTTTATTAAAAGCAGACAAAAATTGGAATGGACTCACTGGTTATATCGAAAAACACCTTGAAAATGGTATATTAGAATCCGTTGGTATTGAAATAAATCCAGAAAAAACACATTTCTTCCTTTGTGGAAATCCCAAAATGGTCGAATCTGTTAGTAATTTTTTAGCAAAATATAATTATACGAAACATTGTTCCTCTTCGGCTGGATCGCTCCATGTGGAAGAGTACTAAACAAATATTTAAAATATCATTGCTGATGATTATTTTAATGCTTCATTCGTGCATAGTAGTAAAAGAACAAGTTAGCGATGAAAGCGATGTCGAAGAACTTGCCGTTTTGAGTATTAAACCAGAGATACCGATGTCCGATGTAATTCTACGCTCAAATAAAGGAGATATGGTATCGTATATACCAGAAGGTTGGTTCTTCATAGATACCGAGCAAAGATCATCATCAGATATTATTGCAGTAATAGCAAATCCAGAATATTCACTTTGTGCTGTTTTTTCAAACTTAAATTTCACTGGTATTTCTATCGAGAAAAAAGACAACGAGAATAACGTTGAAACTCTATTTGATGTTGCACGAGAAAGCTTTTCTCGTCGAGCAAAAAAAACTGGCGATGCTGTTAAACTCATTGGCAAATATCAAAACTTGCAAATAGGTAATAAAGATTTTGTAAAATATGAATTTTCAACAACTGGCGGAGCATTGGTTGCTAAATCCGCAGTTTTTGTATCATCAATTGGTCAATTTTATGAATTTTCTTTAATTCCTATGAATGTTTTAGGTAACGAAATCCCACCGAAAAAAGAATTCGATAAAATATTTAATTCCTTTTTAGCCGCAATTCAATATTAATGAATCACAATTCGAAAATATTATTTTTTTTCTTAATATTTTTTATTTCAATATATCAAATTAATGCAGAGAAAATAAAATTAGGAATAGATGTCCTAATTGAAAACGACTTTTTACCTTTGAAGAATAAAAAAATCGGTCTTCTTACAAATCAATCAGGTCGTAATTCAGATGGAGTTCTCACCGCTGAAATACTTGCAAAAACCGATAAGTTAAAACTGAAATATATATTTGTTCCCGAGCATGGATTATTTGGGGACTTGCCAGCTGGGAAAAAAGTAACCGATGAACATTATATGGGAGTCCCTGTAATTTCCCTTTATGGTGAAATTAAATCTCCAAACAAAAAATATCTCAAAGGTCTTGATGCTTTGGTCGTTGATATACAAGACATAGGAATCCGCTCATATACTTTTCTTTCATCTGTTTATTATTTTATAAAATCAGCAGCTGAAAATCAACTCCCTGTTTATATTTTAGACCGTCCAAATCCACTTGGCGGGAATATTGTGGATGGAAATGTACTTGAACAAAATAGAACTTCATTTGTTGGTATTATCCCTATCCCCTATATTCATGGGATGACACTTGGCGAAATCTCACAAATGATAGTTAAAGAAGGTTGGTTAGGGAAAAACAAGCAAGGGAAAAAATTAAAAGCTTATGTGGAAATTATTCAAATGCAGGGTTGGACACGTGATATGTGCTTCGAACAAACTGGACTGATGTGGTTCCCCACTTCGCCACACATACCAACGGTTGAAGCTATACGTGGAGCCGCATTAATTGGAATTTTCGGCGAATTAGGGATTTTCAATATCGGCATAGGCACAACATTACCATTTCAATATGTGGGTGCTCCCGAATTTAACACCGATAGTGTTCTTGCTGTAATTAGTAATTATACATTTGAAGGTATTCGTTTTTTCAAGGCTCGTTTCCGCCCTTTTTATGCAAAATACAAAGACCAAGCTTGCGAAGGCTTGCTTATCAAGTTTGATTGCAACCAAAATTTCCTCCCAATGAAATATGGGTCACAACTGATCGCTGCAATCAAACAAGTCCACCCAGAATTTTTTAATAAAACTAATATTAGCCCTCGAGCAAAAGATATGTTCATAAAAGTTACTGGAACCGAAGAATATTTTGAAAGTTTATTCCAAGATAATAATTATTCATTTATATTATTGCAAAATAAAAATTTGGAACAATTTTTAAAGATTCGTAATAAATACCTCCTTTATTAATATTAATTATTCTTTGTTGTCTATTTTATCAAATATATTTATCTTGCGTTTTTGTTTTTTAGTAAAATGAAAAAATTATGAAAGAAATTGATACATATAACCGAAAAACAAAGTATATTTTTATAACAGGTGGCGTTCTTTCTTCCTTAGGTAAGGGGATTGCATCAGCTTCTTTGGGATATCTTCTTAAACAGCGCGGATACAAAGTGACCATAATGAAGTTCGATCCTTATATAAATGTCGATCCAGGAACGATGAATCCATTTCAGCACGGAGAAGTCTTTGTAACTGATGACGGAGCTGAAACAGATCTGGACTTGGGACATTATGAGAGATTTCTGGGATGCTCATTGAGCAGAAAAAATAACACAACAACTGGGCAGGTATATTTCGAAGTAATAACTAAGGAACGCAAAGGACATTATCTTGGTAAAACAGTGCAAGTAATTCCACACATTACAAACGAAATAAAGCGCCGTATGACAATTTACGAAGGCGAGTATGATTTCATTTTGATTGAAATCGGTGGAACTGTTGGCGATATTGAATCGCTCCCATTTTTAGAAGCACAACGTCAGATGTGGCTCGAACGCGGTCCCCAGAATGTATTAAATATTCATCTAACTTATGTGCCTTATATAAAATCAGCTGGCGAATTAAAAACGAAACCAACACAACACTCTGTTAAAACATTGATGGAGTATGGTATTCGCCCAGATATTTTACTATGCCGCACCGAACATAAACTTTCAAAAGATATTCGCCAAAAAATTGGGCTTTTCTGCAACGTTGAAGAAAACTCGGTAATTGAAGTTATTGATGTTGAATCAACTATCTATGAGGTTCCATTGCTTTTTGCAAAAAGAGAGCTCGAACAAATTGTTTTACAAAAAATGGGACTTCCTCCTAATGAGCTTGAATTAGATACTTGGAAAAAATTCGTCGAAAGAATAAAAAACCCTAAATATTTTGTTAATGTCGGTTTAGTTGGGAAATATACAAAATACACTGATTCATATAAGAGTATAATTGAAGCTTTTATCCATGCCGGCTCAATTAATAATTGTAAAGTAAATATTAAACTTATAAACAGTGAAGAAATTACAGAAGATAATGTTGAAGAGAAGATAGGTCATTTGGATGGGATTTTAGTTGGACCTGGCTTCGGCTATCGAGGAATCGAAGGGAAAATCACAGCTATTAAATATGCTCGTATAAACAAAATACCTTTTTTCGGGATTTGTCTTGGTATGCAGTGCAGCGTAATAGAGTTTGCTCGTAATGTTTGCGGATTACCTTTTGCAACAAGTGGCGAGTTTGAAACTAATGATTTTTGCGTAATTGATTTAATGGAGGAACAAAAGAATATTAAAGAAAAAGGTGGCACAATGCGTCTTGGTGCTTATCCTTGCGTCTTGAATGAAAATTCGCTAGCTTTTAAATCATATGGACATAAAGAAATATCCGAACGTCACCGCCATCGCTATGAATTAAACAATAAATTCCGACCTTTGCTTGAAAAACATGGTATGATAATGAGTGGAACCTCGCCCGATGGTAATCTAGTGGAAATAATAGAATTGCCAGATCATCCTTGGTTTTTAGGAGTCCAGTTCCACCCCGAGCTTAAATCTCGTGCTGTTACAGGACATCCGCTCTTTATTAGCTTTATAAAGGCTGCTCTTAGCATAAGAAGCAAAAAAATATAGGATTAACATACATAAATTAATTTCATACAATATCTTTATTGTTGCTTTTTTCTATTTTTTTTATTAATATTTAAAATTATACATTTTATATTTTTCAAATATGAAAAGTTCCAAAGAAATAAATGATTTAACTGAACAAAAAATTAACGAACTTTGGGATGTTATTAATAAAACTGCCGAATTCACAAGCAACAAAAATAAAATTTATAATGAATTAATTAATACAATAAATCAATTAAAATCAGAATTAGAAAATAAAAATAAGCTAATCGAAGAAATAAACTCAACTTTATCTCAAAAAAACAATGAAATTCATAAAATTAGTCAGGATTTCGATAAATTAAATGAACGCTACAACGAAATATATACTCTATATTCCCAATATGATTACGTTTACAAGGAAAGAAACAAACTTTTAAGCGAAAATGTACAATTATCAACCAAACTTGCCGATTTAGAACAAAAACTCAATCAAGCCAACAGTGAAATCCTTAATCTACAAGAAATCGCTAATAAATACGAACAATTAAACATAGAAAACAATAATAATCTAAAAAAAATCGATGAATTAAAAAAAGTTGCAATTGATTTTCAATTTGCTCAAAAGGAAATCACTCGAAAAAATTTAGAGATTAATGATAAACTTAAAGAAATTCAAAAGCTAAAAAATGAATATGCTGAAGCCCAAAGCATCATTTTTAAATATAAAAATTTAGAAAAAGATTTAGATGAAAAAAGTCAAGAAATTGAACATTTAAAGCAAAAAATTGATGATCTTTTTATCCAGCAAGAACACTTGAATTCCAAACTGATAACTTACCAAAACGAAAATTTATCACTCAAATCAAAAATTGAAGAAGAGCAAGCAATTATAAATAATTATGAGCAAACTGTAAATACGCTTCTAAAACAAATTTTTGAATTAGAAACAAAAATAAATGAACAAACCATTTTAATTGACGAACTTAACAACAAAAATTTAGAAAACATAGCAGTTATTGAAAATCAAAAGCAAGAAATAAATTCACTCTACGATAAAACCATAAATATTGAAAACGAACTTACTTTATTAAAAGATCAAAAGCTTTCGCTCGAGAGAAAAAATACTGAATTAGAAGCACAAATTCGATCAAATGAAATTTATAAAGATGAACTTTCAGATTTACGTGTTAAATATCAACAGCTATCGCAGCAATTAGCCGAAGAACTATTACGAAATGAAAAATTAACAGAAAAGTTGGATGATTTCACTTTGCGTAATACAAAACTACTTGATGATATTCAATTACTAAATGAAAATTTATCATTAAAAGAAGAATTGATAAAAGCTCAATCAGATGAAATTTCTCATCAAAAAGCAGAAATTGATAAACTGCAGAAAAAACTTTTCACTTTGCAAAATGAAAATATTAACTTAAGCAACGAGATTGATAACATCAAAATACAAATTCAAAAATACGAATTATTAGAAGAAGAATGTAAAAACCTTAAACTGCAAAATGTTAATTTAATTGAGCAGAAACGTCTATTAGCAAATGAAATTTCAGAATTGCATAAAACTAAACTCGAAAAAATCCAAGAACTTGAAACAAAAAACAAGCTAATTGAAAATTATTTGCAGCAAATCAAAAATTACGAAGAAAAAGAGAAGTCATTTGAAATTAAATTATCCGAACACGAGAAATTACAGAATGAATTTAACTTACTATATGAAGAAAATTCAGAATTGAAAGCAAGGTTGAAAGAACAAAATGATTTAATCATACAGAAAGATATAACTATAGATGAACTCTCAAATAAAATTTCAACAATTGAAAAAGAAAAATCAAGTTTGGATGATTCAATATTTGATATCCCAATCAACAGTAAATTTGAAGAGTTCAAGAATAGAATTATAGAACTGGAAAAACTACTCGATGAAAAAGATAAAAGCATTGAGACATTAAATCAAAAAATTGAAAAACTATCCATTAAAGCAAATTATTCACGTATGCCTGAGCTATTCCCAATCAATGATGAAGACAAAATTGAAAGCTTGCAAAAAGAATGCGAGCGTCTTCAAAATGAGCTTGCAGAAAAAAATGCAGAAATAGAAAGATTAAAGGCAAATATTGAAATTCCATATAACGAGAATGAGCTAAAGACTCAAGAAAAGATAATAATGGATTTAAATGCCGAGAAACTACTAAAAGATTTGCAAATCGTTGCACTTCAAGAAAAAAATGAGGCTTTACAAGAATTACTACATAAGCGATACGAACAAATCAAGATTTTAGAAAAAGATTTAAATGAACTATCAACTAAAAAAATGCAAAATAAAAACCAAAAAGAAATCTTAATATCCAAAATAGAAAGTATAATCAAAAAATTAGAGAAATATGGATAAGTTTGAGCAAATAGCAGAAATCCTCAAGAAAGCCAGAAAAGTTGCAATTTTAACGGGTGCAGGTGTTTCTGCAGAAAGTGGAATAGCAACTTTTCGAGATCCTGACGGACTATGGGCAAAATTTAATCCAACAGAATTAGCAAGTATGAATGGTTTTTTAAGTAATCCACAGTTGGTTTGGGAATGGTATCAATACAGACGAAAGTTGATAGCCGAAGCTAAACCAAATGCAGGACACATAGCAATTGCTCAAATGGAAAATATGTTCGAATTCTTTAGCCTTGCCACACAAAATGTTGATAGATTGCACCATCGTGCAGGTTCAAAAAATGTAATCGAGCTTCACGGTAATATTATTGAGAATTATTGTGTTGATTGCGGCTCATATTATAATGATCCAATTAATTATGAAGATAAAAATTTACTCCAATGCAATAAATGTGGTGGTAAAATAAGACCAGCTGTTGTGTGGTTCGGTGAAATGCTACCACAAGATGAATTAGAAAAAGCTTATTATGCAGCAGAAACTTCGGAAGTTTATTTTTCAATTGGGACTTCTGCTGAAGTATATCCAGCTGCTGATTTGCCAAAGCACGCTAAAAGGAATGGTGCAATTCTAATTGAAATCAACCCTAATCCAACTGCTTTAACATACTATGTTGATTTTAAAATTGCTGAACCATCAGCAATTGCATTACCAAAAATTTTAAATTTACTTAAAGGTGAAAAATGATATATGGCATTGGTACTGATATAATTGAGGTAGAACGTATCAAAAACGCAATTGAAAAATATGGAGATCGTTTTTTAAATAGAATTTTCACAGATAATGAAATTAAGTATTGCGAAGATTATAAGGATAAAAAATTCTTGCATTATGCCGCAAGATTTGCTGTTAAAGAAGCATTTAGCAAAGCTATCGGTACAGGGCTTACTCAAGGCTTTAAGTTTACTGAAATTAGCATTGTAAATGAAAAAAGCGGCAAGCCTATTGTTATTCTAGATGGTGCAATGAAAGAGAAGTACTCGCATTATAAAATTGACGTTTCTATTTCACACACAGAAACAAATGCTGTCGCCTTTATTGTGATGAGTAATAATAAACAAGATATGTTCGAAAATTCTTAATTAGAAATGAGTAATATAAACATTTATACTGATGGTGCTTGTTTAGGTAATCCTGGACCCGGTGGCTGGGCTTTTATTGCAGATATTGATGGAAAAATTTACGAAAAAAAAGGACATTTAGAAAACACAACCAACAATAGAGCTGAATTTCTTGCTGCAATTGAGGCAATAAAATTTGCATCAAATTATGGTGGCGAATTTTCGATTTTTACAGATAGTCAACTGCTTTATGATACTGTTACAAAATGGATATTTTCATGGCATAAAAAAAATTGGAAGAAATCGGATGGTAAACCCGTGCAAAATTTAGATTTAGTTCAGGAATTATGGAGTTTGATGCACAAATACGAAATCAAATGGTCAAAAGTTCCTGCACATTCAGGTTTTGAGCTAAATGAAAAATGTGATAAATTAGCAAAAGAGGCTGCAAATGAATCTGAAAAAAACAACATTCATAATAACAATGAAATATTTTACAATGAAGTAAATTCACTTGAGAAAAAACAATTAATTTCTGAGGATGGTAAATATGAATTAATATTTGATGATAAATCTCACACAATTGAAATATTACAAAATAATAAAATAATTACTAAATTCATACTTAACAAAGAAGTCATTCATAATTTTTTTAGATAAAATGGAAAGAAGAGAATTTTTAAAATATTTTGCTGTAGCAACTTTAGGAGGCACTATTTTATTCCCGACGGACATTTATGCAAAAAAACGCTCAAAAAAATCAACAAAAAGGAATAAAACTTCTAAAAAAGTTGAGATAAGAACTAATGAATCTGTGTTTTCAGAAATTATAAGTAAAGCAGAGAAGAATAATTGGAAAAAACTAAACATTGGAGAGCTAACCGCAACTATCGGGAAACAATTTATTGGTTATCCCTATGAAGCTGGCACATTAGAAGTAAATGGTGAGAATGAAGAAATTGTTGTAAATCTAACCGAATTCGATTGTGTAACTTTTATTGAAAACACACTTGCTCTTGCACGCATAATTAAAAAGGAAAAACATACTTTGGATGATTTTGCAAAAGAACTCACACATATACGTTACAGAGGTGGGAAAATTTCCGATTATACATCTCGACTTCATTATACATCAGATTGGATTACTGACAATACCAAGAAAGGGATAATAACCGATGTCTCGCAAAGCATTGGTGGCAAACCAATAAGTTTTAATGTTTACTATATGTCAGAAAATTCTGATCAATACCCAGTTTTAAGGAAAGTACCTAAAATGATTGGTGAAATTGAAGTTTACGAAGAACATATTAGAAAACGCACTTATTATTATATTCCAAATGAAAATATATCTCAAGTTCAACATAAATTTCAAAATGGTGATATTTTCGCCATAGCTACAAATAAACCAGGCTTAGATTATTCCCATGTTGGTCTTATAACCTTAGAAAATGGTCAGGCAAATCTTTTGCACGCTTCATCCAAAAATAAAAAGGTCGTTTTAGAAAATGATCTTTTGAAATACTTTTCAAATAATCAAAACAACATTGGAATAAGTGTGCTTAGACCGCTGGAGCTGTAAGATTAAATAGCATTAATATTATTTTAAATTTAAGTTAATAAAATTTTAATAAAAAATAGATTAGTTTTTTTATTAAAGTTTGTTTATTTTAAAAATATTCTAAATATTCATTTTGATAGAAAAATGAAAAAAATTCTTGTTTTAATTCTTTTTCTCATCTTAACTTTAAATGTTTTTTCTCAAACGGAAAAAGTTTCTTCAATGCTAAAATTAGTAGCACAAGGGAAATATGAAGAAGTTAGGAATGCTTTGCCAAGACTTATGGCTGACTACCCAAATGAGCCAGGAGTTTTACTGCTACAGGCTGTTTTGATGGAGGATGGTGTCCAGGCATTGAAAATATACAAAAATATTGTGAAAAGCTACCCAAATAGTGAATGGGCTGATGATGCACAATGGCGTATTGTTCAATTTTACTCGATTATTGGCGATACAGCACAAGCGAAGAAAGAACTTGAATTCTTCAGAAAAAACTATCCGAAATCTGAATTTTTAGCACCAGCAACAGATGTTGTAAGCTCGGCTATAGGTTGCATAAAATATGATTATAAAACTCGTATTGAAGAACAAAATAAGCCTAAGCAAAAAACAACAGAAAACCAACGATGGGGATTACAAGTTGGTCTCTATAGCACAAAGTCAGCAGCAGAATATGAGAAAAAACGCTTTTTATCAATGAAATTACGAACTGAGATTATTGAAAAAGAAATTAACGGCGAAATAAAATATGCTGTTGTTATTGGGAATTATTCTTCACGGGAATCAGCTGAAGCAGCAAGAAAAGAAATCGAAGAAAAATGTGAGTGCTCACCAATACTATTCCAAAAAGATTAATTATGAGTGAAAATTTAAATAATATTTCACATAAGGATAAAGATAATAAAGATAATATTAGTGAAAAGAAATCTTTTCATTCAATAAAAAATTCTTTTGACTACACCAAAAACACTAAAAATGATTATAACCCTTCTTTCGTTAAAGCATTTAAATGTTATTTAATTAATAAAAAAAGCAAATAGGTACATATGAGTCTAACTATTAAAGGGAATATTGTTGATATAAAAAATAAATCAATCAACAAAGGGCAAATAATTATTGAAAATGATAGAATTTCAAAAATTGAATTCATAGATGTCGTTGAAGAGCAATATATCTTGCCAGGTTTTATTGATGCACACGTTCATATTGAAAGCTCAATGTTAGTACCAAGCGAGTTTGCAAGATCGGCAGTAAGATTTGGAACAGTTGCAGTTGTAACAGACCCACACGAGATAGCTAATGTTTTAGGCATCCAGGGTGTTGAATATATGATTCAGAATGCACAGAGAGTGCCATTTAAAGTTTTCTTTGGTGCTCCCTCTTGCGTCCCAGCAACTAATTTTGAGACATCCGGAGCTAAAATTACCGCAGAAGATATTCAATATCTATTTGAAAAATATAACCTAAAATTTTTAAGTGAAATGATGAATTTCCCTGGTGTAATTTATGAAGATCCTGAAGTTATAAAAAAAATTGATATTGCTCGTTTGCTTAATAAAAAAATTGACGGTCACGCACCAGGATTAATCGGCGATGGTCTCAAAAAATATGCCTCTTTAGGAATTTCAACCGATCATGAATGCTTTTCCTACGAAGAAGCTAAAGAAAAAATTAAATTTGGAATAAAAATACTTATTCGTGAAGGTTCAGCAGCCAAAAATTTCAAAAATTTATCCAAACTTCTTGCAGAAAATCCAGATATGTGTATGTTTTGTACAGACGACATTCATCCTGACGATTTTCAAAAAGGACACATTAATCTAATTGTCAAAAAAGCAATTGAAAAAGGCTTTAATTTATTCGATGTTTTACAGGTTGCCTGTATAAATCCTATCGATCACTATGGTTTGGAAGTTGGACAGCTACGTGAAGGCGATTTTGCAGATTTTATCGTAGTTGATAATTTGAGAGATTTTAATGTAAAACAAACTTATATAAACGGTAAATTAGTTGCAGAAAATGGGACTTCATTAATTGAAAAGCAAGAAATTAATAAAATCAACACATTCAAAGCCAAAAAATTAAATGAAAGCGATATAAAAATTGAACCAAAAGGCAATTTCATTCAAGTCATTAGAGCAATTGATGGCGAATTAATTACTGAAAAGTTACTTGTAAAACCAAAAACTGTTGATAACTATGTCGAAAGCGATATTGATAACGATATACTTAAATTAGTTGTTTATAATAGATATACAGAATCAAAACCAGCAATAGGATTTATTAATAACTTTAATTTAAGAAGTGGTGCCATTGCAACAAGTGTTGTCCATGATAGTCATAATATAATAGCTCTTGGAACAAACGATAAAGATATCATTCAAGCAATAAATTCAATAATCGATTACAAAGGTGGAATGTGCGTTGTAAACGATGATTTAGAAATTTTGCCACTTCCAATTGCAGGAATAATTTCTGATAAAAGTATTGAGGAAACCTCTGAAATATATCAAAAATTGAACACAAAAGCCAAGAAACTTGGAACTAAACTTACAGCTCCATTTATGACATTGTCATTTATGGCACTTTTGGTTATACCTAAGCTAAAATTAAGCGATAAAGGTCTTTTTGATGTTGATAATTTTACTTATACTAACTTGTTTGTTTGAAATATGATAATTCCCGATGATATATTAAATTTCACATTTAAAGATGTTTACCATGGTCTTGCAGAGTGCAATGGCATTTTATATCTAAATGAAAACGGTATCGTAATTGAATACTTTGTCAAAGATAGCATTGTTGGTTTTATTAAATCAGAGGTAAAAAAAATATACTTAGAATACACAGACATTGTTACTGCCACACTTAAAAAGTCATTTTTCTCTAAGAAGTTATTAATTAAAATAAAATCTTTACATAAAATTCATAGTATTCCATTTGCTTCAGAAAATAATGAGTTAGTTTTTTCTTTAAAAAATAATAAAGATGTGATACTAACAGCTGAAACTATTTCGTCTTTCATAAATTACAAGATTTCAGAAAATAAACTTTATAATGTTGAGAATAATTTTTAAATTAGATAATGTTTTAATTGATAAAGAAATATGGAAGAAAAAGGAAAACTATTAATTGTAGATGACGAAACAGCTTTTTTGAAAATATTAAGCATAATGTTTTCTAAATATTACGATGTAAGGATAGCAGAAAGCGGCGGTGAAGCCTTACAAATACTTAAAAATGGCTTCAAAGCTGAAGTAATCCTTTCTGATCAAAGAATGCCAGGAATGAGTGGTGCTGAATTTTTAGAAAAAAGCATAGAATTTGTTCCTGATGCAACTCGTGTTATACTCACAGGTTATTCAACCCCAAAGGACATAATACCAGCGATAAATCAAGCTCACGCTTATATGTATTTGATTAAACCAGCTGATGAATTATCGCTTATTCAAGCTATAAAAATCGCTTTTGATCATTATAATAAAAACAAAAAAGTTAAGAAACAAGCAATTGAACTAAAAAAAGCTGTCGATCAACTTAAAGAGAAAAACGAAGAGTTAAAACGTTCTATTTTCGAAAATACAGAGTTGCTTAATCAAACAATACAGGCAATATCTGGAATTGCAAACTACAGTGAACGATTCTATTTTACTAACCACACTAAATTTCTTGCCGTAACGGCAAAGTTTTTTGCCGAAGATGTCGGACTCTCAAAAGAGAGAGTTAATAATATTGTGCTGGCTTCTTTGCTGCATTCAAGCATTTTAAATGGTATGCCACTTAATTTTATACTAACAGATCCCCATGATCTATCAGACGAAAAGAAAATGGAATATTTAAAGCATTTCAGATATGCTCTTGATACTATACTTAAAGTGAAAAAGTTAAAAAAATATGCTGATATAATTGCAAATATTTGGGAACATCACGATGGAAGTGGCTTCCCAGCAATGCTTTCTGGAAATTCTATCACTTTTGAAACTCAAATTATTTCTATTGTAAATCACTATCATAATAATGTTTACAGATTACAATTACATCAATTGCCACACTTGTTTGAAGTTGGTTATGTACTGCAAAGTCCTGCCGATACAAAAAAAAGGCATGAAGAAGCAATCAAATTTTTATATCGTCATGCTACTTGGTTCGATTACGATTTGTTTCATCATTTCCAAGAATTAGTACGAAAAAAATCTATCCCAACTTTAATACCAGAAAAAGAAGAATTGCGAATTGTTGATATTGATAAAGATATTAGAGATTTTATTGTACCTCAAATTAATAAAAAAGTTGAAATTGAAGAAGAAGAAGCAACTGAAATTGAAACAGTTGAAACTACTAAAGGCGAAAAAATGCAGGAGAAATCAGTTTTTGTCTCCCAACTTCAACCAGGAATGATGATGGGACAGACACTATTTACTAAAAATGGCATGCTTGTTGTAAAAAATGAAACTATTTTAGATGAAGCAACTATAAAAAATATTAAGCAACTTGAAAGCACTGAAATGATCCCTTCCAAACTTACAATTCTTGTACCTATAAACAAAGGTTAATATGATTGTTATGAAATTTGGCGGAAGCTCAGTGGAAAATGCTTCTGCTATGTTGAATGTTTTTAAAATTGTATCATCAGAAAAAAGAAAACGAGTTGTTGTGATTTCAGCTTGCAAAGGTATCACAGATTTACTTTTAGATATTTCCAAAATTGCTTTACATAATTTGAATGAAGCTATTGACAAAATTGAAAAAATCAAACTACATCATCAGAAAATTATCGATGATTTAATCGATAATGAACATAGACAAAATGTCTATGATGAAGTTTTCAATATAATAAAAACATTAAAAAATTATGCAAAAGGTATTAGTTACATACAAGAACTGACACCTAAAATGCAGGATTTTTTTATTTCATTTGGTGAAAAGTTATCAACAATTTTATTTTATTACTTAACGCAACAGAACAATTTAAATTCTTTCCTTATTAATTCTGAAGATATAATTAAAACTAATGATAATTATGGTAATGCTTTACCAGATTTTACTGAAATTAGATCATTAGCCAATCTTTATTTGATCCCTTTATTTCAAAAATTTGATATAATCATAGCACAAGGGTTCATTGGCTCGGACAAATTAGGTAATACAACAACATTAGGTCGAGGTGGTTCAGACTTTAGTGCCTCCATTTATGGTTATGCAATTGGAGCAGAAGAAGTGCAAATTTGGACAGATGTAACGGGAGTTAAATCAGCGGATCCACGACTTATAAACGATGCAATCACGATCGATGAAATGAGTATCAATGAAGTGCGCGAGCTTTCTTTTTATGGAGCAAAAGTTTTACATCCAGATACAATAAAACCAGCAATAGAAGCAGGAATACCAATAAAGGTTCTTAACACGTTCTTTCCACAAGAAAAAGGAACTTTAATAAAAGATAATATTGAAACAAAAGCTGGTATAATTCATTCGATAACTGTTTTGAAAGAAATCTTTAAGTTGAATTTTTCATTTAAACCAAATATTAGTAATATTACACAATTGATGGATATTTTAGCTTCTTTACAAAATAAAAATATTAAAATACTTTCATCAGCGATTTCCGAAACATCGCTTGTTATTTTTTCGAAACTTCAAAGCGAAATATTATATAATCTTAAAGCAACTTATATAGATTATAATTTAGAAATTTCCGAGGGTGATTTAATATGTATTATTGGCAATAATTTATTGAAAAATAATAATATGACAAAAATATTTGAAAAAGTTGACAATAATCAAATAGATTTTTTACTTTTTGGTGTAAATAATCATTCAGCTTTCATATTTACTGTTGAGAATTCTGATGAAATAATCAAAAAAATACACTCGTTAATTGAGAACTAATTTTTATTTTCTTTAAGCATTTCAAAGTATTTTCTTATTAATTGCTCATAATCTTTCGTATAGTTTCTTCGAGCATTGTTTAATATTTCCTGAATATATTGGTTTTTACGTAAGTAATTTTCAAAATCAGTAGAGTTAGGGCTTTCTCTAAATATATCTTGTGCAGTACGACCTTGACGACGTTCCTCAAAATCACGATCATATATAGATTTAGTAGCATCAAGCAAACGTGAGAGAATTCTTTCTTGTTTGCGACGAGTTTCGGGAGTGATATTCCCAGATTTTATATCACGAGCAACATCTTCCATTTCTTTAGCAATTTTGTTTAGATCACCGAGTGCTAATTTATTACCGTCAGGTGAATTATTCTGCTCACGAGCTAACTCTTCAAGTGATTTCTGGGCACGTCCCTGACGGTCAGCAAGGCGTCCCATAGCAGCACGCTGCTCTTGCGAAAGAGAACCTTCGTTATTACCTGAGGCAAGTTGCTGCATAGCTTGATTTATAGCTTGCTGTTCTGCGGCAAGTTGCTGCAAACGTTGCTGGAAAGCAACACCACTACCACCTGTTTTGCCCTGCCCTTCTCCCATTCCACCAGCATCACAAGAGCTTTGCTGATTTTGCATTTGGCTTATCATAGATTGCATCTGCCCTATTGTTGAATTCATAGATTTCATCGCTTCGATTTGGGCTTTAGCCGCTTGGGACATTTGTCTGTTAGCAAGATATTCAACAGTATATCGCATTTGCATAAGTGCATTTGTCATTTCAGCGCCCATCTGTGGAGTAACTGCAAATGATTTTTCGGCAAGCTGTGCCATTGAATTAGCTATGTTTGACAAGCTTTCGAATAAATCAGCTTGTTGCTTAGCAAATTCTGGTATTTGTGTTGAATTGAAGTCTGTCTTTTGTGTTTTATCGCGCAATTGTTCCTGTTTTTTTGAAGTTTCAAGCATATCTTGCAAAGCTTTTTGCATTTTACGTTGTGCCTCTTTATTTACTTTATCGTTCATTTTTTGTTTCAATTCATTCATCTTTTGAGAAAATTTTGTAAGCTTTTGAGCAGCTTTCTTTTGGCTTGAGGAAGATTTCTTGAAATCACCTTTTTCTAATGATTTGCTTGCTTCTTGCATATCATTTTGAGTCTCTTCATAATTTAATTCGTCTCTTGCATCTTGTAAATCACCCATTGGCATTTCAGTTTCACCAATTTCTTTCATTAAATTTTCAAGTTCATTTAGTTCTCGATTAATTGATTTAAGTTCATCACTAAGTTCTTGCTGTTTTTTTGCAAGTTCATCTTTTTTAGCTTGGTCGTTTGGATTTGTATTTTGTAATTGTTTTTCTAAATTCTCTTGTTTATTTTTTAATTCATCGGCTCGTTTAGCAAGAGCGTCAGCTTTTTGTTCGGCTTGTACTCTTTTGAGAATTTTCATTGTGCGTTCTATACTGCGACGAAATTTTTCTTCATCAAATTGCATATTTTGCATAGCTTTTTGGAGTTGCTCAGGTGTCATATTCTGCAGAGCATTTTCCATTTGACGTTGAATTCTCTCAAGTTCAGGAGATCTCACTTCTTGCATAAGCTTTTGCAGTTCCATATATTTTTGTAAGGTCTCTGGTGAAAGCATATTGTTTTGCTGCATTTTATCTGTTGTTTGCGAAAGTTCCTGCGAGAGATTTTCAACTTTTTTCTGTAATTCAGCCTGCTTTTTTAAAATTTCTTCGATTTTTTTCTTTTCGTCCCAATTTAATTCTTTTTTATCCTTTTTTAGAAGCTCCCTATTAATTGCCTCCATTTCTTTTTTCAAATTTTCTGATTCTTTGGCAATTTTTTGTAATTCTTTCTCAACTTTTTCATGAACTACATCGCTTCTTTGCATCAATTCTTCTGCGGATGGCAATCGAACACTTAATACTTGAGTTCTGGCTGATTTTGGACCGTTAACAATATCATTATCAAATACTTCGATAAAGAACTCGTATTTATCTTCCTGTGTTATATATACTTTGTTGAGATCCCATACATAAGCAATATCTTGAACAGTTGAATTTGTAACCGAAAGAGGTAAATTAACCTGCCTGAAATTTTTTTCAGATGAAGAATATCTTGATTCAACAAGACGATAATTTAGTTTAAGTGAACTGAAACCGTAATCGTCACTTATAGAGACTTTTATTGGAAGAATTGCATCTTTACTTAGTTCAACATTTAAAGTTGGTGAAATTAGAGAAATAGATGGATATTCATCTTTGCCCGAAACAATAGAGTATTTAATTGGATCTGGGTTCTTCTGTCCGTCAATATCAATGATTTCAATATGATAAAAGCCATTAAAATTGCAAATAAACTTGCCATAGGCAGTTTTTTCTTTGACACTCATAGGTATAATTAGAGTATCAGTGCGAATCAGAGTATCTTTCTCATTTATTCTGTTTTTCTCAATAATTAAATTTGCTTTTTTGATCTGCTTATTAGAAAGGATCGAAATACTGATATTGGAGCCAGATAAAGCAGAAATATCAGCATTTTGTTCATTGAACTCCTTTGGAGATAACCCAGTATATGCAGGATATATGATTTTTCCACTAATAGAGCGTATTTCTGGCAGATCAACAACCTTTATATTGCCAAGTTTAGTTATTACGTTTGTCGAGAGCCATTCAGCAGAAGCATAAAAAAGTAAATTAGTTTTTGTTGCGGCAATTGAGTAGATATAGGTATTTCCACTATCCAAACGTAACGAGTATTCATCATAATTTTTTTGTTTTTCTTCTTTAATAAGTAGCTTAATTGTTTCAGGTGCCTGCCCAATTGCTTTGATTCGAATGAAAGCAGGTTTACCACGAAGTATGGTTTGATTTTCATCTAATAAAATTAGTTTAAATGGAGGAGGTGGTAAATAGGTTTTGTTCCAATTAACAATTCGTTCAAGTGCAAATCCAAATGAGTTATTAAATGAAAAGAATGTTATTAAAAAGATAAAAAGACTAATTACAAAATTTATGAGAGAGTTTTTTAGTTTCTTTGTATCCAGAATCACATCAAAATTACGATCCTTAGCGTATGAAGTGATTTGCTCGAAGGCAGCTTCGATAAGTTCAGTGGACATACCACTTGGCTGATTGCGTTCCTGGTAAATTTGCACAGCATTGCTTAGTCTGTCTTTCACATCTGGGTACTTATTCCCTACTCTCAATGCAATTAGATGCAGTGGTGGACGGCTGCGTGGCAACAAAAATCGTTCAAGTCCTGGCTTCAAGAAATAAGACAGCAACATTACTGACGAAAAAATAAAAAAACCAAATAATGTTCCACGAAATATTGTATCACCATTGGCGAAAGTTTCAATTAAACCGAGTATAAAAAAAATCGATATAATGATTGTAAGCGCGTTAAATAAACCCGTAAAAAGAATAATTAAACTCTCTTTTCTGCGTGTCAATCGCAGTTTTTGAACTATTTCCTTATATATTGTGTTTTTCATATTAATCACTGAGTTAATGCATAAACAATAATATTAGTTCCCATTTTTAAGGATGCTTGACGTTTTTCAGGTGGATTTTTATGAACTTCAGGGTCTGCCCAACCATCACTAAGATTTGTTTCATAAGTATAGAAAATACAAAGTCGTCCATTATGGAAAACTCCAAAACCTTGTGGTGGCTTATTATCGTGTTCGTGAATTTTAGGTAACCCACGTTCGAAAGTAAAGTGGCTTTTATAAATAGGATGATTAAAAGGTATTTCTACTAATTCTTTATCTGGAAAAACCTTTTTTATTTCTTTTCTTATATATTCATCCAAACCATAATCATCATCAATATAGAGAAATCCGCCATTTTCAAGATATGTGCGAAGATTATTTGCTTCTCTATCTGTTAAATTGATATTTCCATGCCCTGTTAAAAATATAACTGGATACAAAAATAAGTTATCATTGGCAAGATCAACGTAAAAAAATATAGGTTCAACATTTATGTTTGTATTTTCACGAATAAATTTCAAAAGATTTACCTCAGCTGATTGGTCGTTATACCAATCTCCACCACCTGAATACTTAACACGAGCAATTTTAAATGCACTTTTTTCTTGTGAAAATATATTCTCACTAAAATTCGCAAATAACATTGCAGCAAGTATAATCAGTATTTTAAAATTTATGTTTCTCATAGCTTTGCAAATTAATAAATAATCAAAAATAATGACGCTTAAATTAAAAAAATGTTACAAAATTTATATTTACAATTACAAATTCACAAAGTATAAATTTTGTTCATAAGATGTTAGTATAAATTACAAGTTAATCATATTTTTGATTAATTATTTGCAATATTTAGTAGGAGATTTTTATGAGAAAGTTATTGATAATTTTAATATTCGTTTTGTTAAATTATTCATTTTCTATCGCAGGAACAATGATTAAAGGGAAGGTAATAAATTTTGATACCAAAAAGCCATTGGAAGATGTTACAGTAGAAATATTAAATACAAACATTTCAACAAAAACCAATAATCTGGGTGAATTTTCCTTTGAAATTGAAAAAACTGGTGAATATAAACTTTTGTTTACAACTCCAACACAATCACAGACAACTCGTAAGATTAAAATATCAGGCGAGAAAGAATTAAATATTATTGTGGAGATTATTTCTAAGAACTATAATTTGGGCGAAGTTGTTGTCTATGGCGCATCACGTAGAGCTGAGAAAATCACACAATCGCCTTCTGCAATAACAGTTGTATTAAGTGAAGAGCTCGAACGGAAATCACGCCAAGGGCAGATTGCTTATGCAGTTGCGGGGAAC
>DAIPLL010000007.1:0-291 GCA_036769265.1 Kapaibacterium sp. (SeqCode) | reverse complement strand
TCCGGACTGAACCGTCGGGGGCTTGTGCTTCAAGACGGGCGTGATGTTGCAATGCCTCTATTGGGAGCAATGGAATGGAATTCTTTTGCTTTACCAATGGATGAGTTTGAAAGTGTCGAATTCGTTCGAGGACCATCAGCTGCATTGTATGGTGCGAATGCTTTCAATGGAGTTTTACTTCTCAAAAGTCAATCTCCGAAAAATACTCAAGGTGGTAAAATTTCAGTAATTGGAGGAGACTACAAATCGTATAAATTTGACTTGAGTTATGCTGGTGGTTTTGATGATATT
>DAIPLL010000244.1:0-1478 GCA_036769265.1 Kapaibacterium sp. (SeqCode) | reverse complement strand
AAATCGGGCAAAATGGTGGTGTTGTTATGGACGGTCGCGATATCGGCACTGTTGTATTTCCAAATGCTGAGCTAAAAATTTATCTGGTTGCTTCAATTGAAGCTCGTTCTGAACGCCGCGCAAAAGAACTTCGTGAAAAAAATATTGAGGTTGATTTAGAAGAACTTAAAAAGCAGATCGTAGATAGGGACATTTACGATAGCACCCGCCCAATTAGCCCACTTCGAAAGGCTGATGATGCAATCGAAATTGATACTTCAAATATGACTTTGCAAGAGCAGTCGGAACTTATAATCGAACTTGCCAAAAAAATTATAAATTCATAAGCTGTAAAAAAATATTTTGTGAATAAAAATTATTGTGTTATTTTTGTAATCCGTTTATTTTAAAAATTTTATGTTATTTGAAATAATTAAAAATAATTATAAAAGCGAGGAAAAATGAATTATACGGGTCCTAAGGTCAAATTATCCAGAAAATTAGGGATAAATTTAACCGTAAAAGCTAAGAAATATACAAGCAGAAAACCTAACCCTCCGGGACAACACGGTGCTGCTAAAAAACGTGCAAAACTCTCGGATTACGGCCGTCAGCTTCTCGAAAAGCAACGTTTGCGTTTGCAGTACAATATTTCCGAAAAGCAGATGGGCAATTACTATAAAAAAGCTACAAGAATGCAAGGCAACACTGCTGAAAATCTTGTTTTGCTTTTGGAAACACGCTTGGATGCAGTTGTCTATCGTGCTGGTTTTGCTCGCTCAATCTACGCTGCTCGCCAATTTGTAAAACACGGGCATTTCCTGGTTAATGGGCATCGCCTTGATGTTCCATCATATCAAGTGAAAACATCCGATGTTATTCAATTGCGCGAAAAAAGCCGTAATATCGATGCATTCCAAGAGGCAATTCGCAATTCTGCTCCACCTGCTTATATCGAAGTTTCGAAAGCAGATTTCTCGGCTAAATTGCTTTATCCGCCAAAAAGAGAAGAAATCCCTGTTCAATGCGAAGTTTCGCTCGTTGTTGAATATTATTCAAGATAATCTTGAGTATAAATTTGTTTCGACCCGCTATCGAAAAAATGGCGGGTTTTTTTATCAAATTCTTAAAATAGTTTTTCGATTTATTCGATATTAGCATAAAATAACTATAAAATGGAGGTGTTTTATGTTCTGGACGCCTGAGCTTGCAGCTTATCTTGAAGATGCACCTTGGCCTGCAACCAAAGAAGAGCTTTATGATTACGCAATGCGTACTGGTTGCCCTCAACAGGTGCTCGACAACATTGCTGAGCTTGAAGATACCGACGAGCTCATCGAAGGTATCGAAGACCTCTGGCCCGAATACGAAGATATGGCTAACGAGGAATACTTTTACAACGACGACGAAGAAGAGCAATACATTTAAGCAAACATTCGGGGCTTCTTTGAAGCCCCGTTTTTGTTTGCGTTGGGAGCTATGTCACATTATTTCACAAC
>DAIPLL010000243.1:0-1481 GCA_036769265.1 Kapaibacterium sp. (SeqCode) | reverse complement strand
ACTGCGTGTAAATCTTTGTGTTGGTGTCTCAAGCACATAGTAGTATAATCCTGGTGCAAAATCACTTGCATTTAAGTTCAAGATATATTTGCCCTGTTGTTTGTACTCATCAAAAACTGTTTTGATCAACTCACCATTTATGTCGTATATCTTTAAGCTTGTTCGACCACGCTCTATAAGCTCAAACTCAATTATACTCGTTGTTACAAATGGATTCGGTCGGTTTTGGAATAAGCTGAAATTACCACTTATTGGATCGAACAACCTCACACCACCTTGTGAACAGTAACCAACCAGCTTGAACGAACCATCCATCGAGATAAATTTTACTTTCACATCTTCAATCGGATATATATTAAATATCCTAAACACACTGACCGTATCATTGCCAAGTCCAACGATGAATTAGATCTTGTGGAAATATTCAACAAGACTACCGTCAAATGGCATATCAAATGTAATTGTACGCTCATATCTGTTAATTACGTCATCTACAAATGCTCCAAGTGGTTCAAGCATTGTAGAATTGAATGTAAGGCTTGCTCGAATTTTTTTGAGTTTCAAATATTTATTGCTCTTGGATAAATTTGTGATTTTAATTGGAAGCTCAACTTGTTTACCGCTTTCGGCAAATATATCTCCAACCTGAATGGCTAAGGTATCCAAAAGCTCACCTGTAGCATTCCCAAAAAGATTAATCAGTAACGGTGAACTCGAACCACTATGCTTAATTGCTAAAGTCCCATTTCGACGTCCTAATTGATCAGGTATGTAGCGCAACTTCAAATCAAAAGCTTCATTTGGTGAGATTGTTGAACTATTTTTAGGTGCATCAATTATTTTGAAATATCGATCGCTCGGTCCGTCAAAATATATGCTATCGATTTGAATATTATTTTGCGATGAATTCTTTACAAATGCAACCAAAGTTGTATCTTTATAATCATTTACATCAATTGTTCCAAAGTCAACAATATCTCTCATAGAAGTTAGACCATAGTCGATACCCCTGCCTTTGATTCGCACAATAACTGTGGCATTTGGAATTATAATTTTTGCGAAAATAGTCTTTTCTCCAGCTGATTTTGGTTCAAACCTTATAGAAATATTAAGTTGTTCGTTTGGATTAATTAAAAAAGGTGTTTTAAATTTGCTTATTATATAAAAATCACTCGAATCAGGTCCATAAAATTCAATATTTCTTATATTAAACTTGAAATTTTTCAAATTTTTAATAAATGTTTGAGTTTTAACAAGCACATCATTGATATAAACATCACCAAAATCAATCGGAATAGCTTCAATTTTGGCTTTACCAATTGAAATAAGGCAATCAGTCGAGTCCATTTGCAAATCACGCTGATTTAAGTTCCATATTTTTGCAGTAGAATCCCAACTCGCAGTAAGCAAACGAGAGCCATCGAAATTGAAAACACTTGTCATTACAGGTTTTGTATGCTCTCGGAATATGTGTAATGTGT
>DAIPLL010000242.1:0-1492 GCA_036769265.1 Kapaibacterium sp. (SeqCode) | reverse complement strand
CAACCATTGCCATCGTTTACATACCATTCGTATGATGTTGCATCAGTTGCTGTTACTGAGAAGCTTGTATTACCACCATCAGCAACAGTAACGTTTGATGGATGAGATGTTATTGTTGGAGTTGTACTTACAGTTATTGCAAGTGTTTGTGCAGTACCATTGCCGCAGTCGTTGCTTGGAGTTACTGTTAATGTACCGCTTGTAGCATTGTTTGCAAAGTTCAATGTAACTGAATTAGTACCTTGACCACTTGCTATTGTAACATTGTTACCTGAATAAGACCAAGTGTAAGTTACACCCGAAACAGGAGTTACAGAATAAGTTACTCCATTAGTTCCAGCACATACAGTTGCATTGCCAGTTATTGCACTTGGTTGAGCAGGAACTGTAAGCACGGTGTTAGTTATAGCGTTCGAAGTAGCTGTATTTGTCGAAACACAACCACCAGTGATTGTTATTACGCAGCTGACTTGATCGCCATTTACAAGTGCTGTTGTTGTATATGAAGGTGATGATGTAGTTGCAGGAGCCATTATCAAAAAAGCAATTCGATGAACTGAAAATTAAGATTTGTGTAGAATTAATTAATTGTTTTTAGCAATAATAGTGTTTTATATTTTCAATTAAATGACTTATTTTTGAAGCTGTGCGAGTGTGTTTCTATTTGTTTAATTAACTATAAATTGAAAATGAAAAGAATTGCTATTATGACAAGTGGCGGCGATGCACCAGGAATGAACGCACATATTCGTGCTGTTGTTCGTGCAGCCCTTTATAATGGTTTGGAAATTTACGGTATCGTTGGTGGTTATTCTGGAATGATCGAAGGCAATTTCATTAAGCTTACTCGTAAGGAAACTGCAAATATCATTGCCTCTGGAGGCACAATTCTCAAAACCAGTCGTTCTAAAGAATTTATGAATCCAGGTGGGCGCGCTGCTGCAGCAGAGCAATTACGTGAAAATGGCATCGAAGGTCTTATTGCTTGCGGTGGTGATGGTACTTTTCACGGTGCTCATGCTCTTTGGGAAGAACAAGGCATTCCAGTTGTTTGTACACCCGGCACAATTGATAACGACATTTACGGAACTGACTACACAATTGGCTACGACACTGCAATAAATACTGCTGTTCAGGCTATAGATAAAATTCGCGATACTGCCGACTCGCATGGGCGTGTTTTCTTGGTGGAAGTTATGGGACGTCACGCTGGATTTATCGCTATGGATGTTGGCATTTCCTGCGGTGCTGAATACATTGCAATCCCTGAGATTGCCACTAATTTGGATATTTTATACCAAAGAATTTTAAAGCAAGGTCGTACAAGACGCACTATCATTATAGTTGGTGAAGGCGACGAATATGGTGGTGCTTCGGTTATAGCTGAACTTTTGAAACAAAAATATGAGATTGAAGCAAAAGTCTCAATTTTGGGGCATATGCAACGTGGCGGTCCTCCAACTGCTCGCGACCGCGTGCTTGCAAGCCATCT
>DAIPLL010000047.1:0-9684 GCA_036769265.1 Kapaibacterium sp. (SeqCode) | reverse complement strand
AACTTTTTTTAGTTGAAAATTATTTGAAACTATAATTGCAGACACTTCACTATGTGAAAAAATGTATTCTTCTTGTTTAGCAGTAAGAATTGGGAAAATCGGGACATCAATTGCTCCTAATTGAGTAATTGCAAAGGAGGCTATAATCCACTCAATACGATTTTCTGATGCAATTCCAATTCTATCACCTTTGTGGATACCAAGTTCCATCAAAGCTATTGCAAAAGCTGAAACTTTATCATATAGTTCTTCATAATTAAGTGACTTCCACTCACCATTTTCTTTGTAACGATAACATACTTTGGACTTGCCCCATTTTTTGCAAGTTATATTAAACATCTCGCTTATTGTTAGAAAACTCATCGCAATTTCTCAATTTATGATTATTAAAATAAAACTTTTAAAATATCATTTTCATTAATATTTAAAAAGTAATCATCTATTTTGAAAGATTCGAAAATCTTTTTAATTTCATCTTCTTTGTGCGGAACACCACAAAATGCTTCTTCAAGTTCTGAAATATCTTTGTGAGTAAAAAAGTCGCCATAAAATTTCAATCTTTGTATCACACCATTTTCAACGAACATAGAAACCTCTAAGGTGCCACCATCTGTTCTAACTGATTTATCAAAATTATATTCGGGCGAATATCCGAAATTCCATTCCCAGGTAGAGTATTTATTTTTAACAAGCTCCTCAATTTTTTCTTTATCTTGTTTACTTATTTCATAAATAACAGCATCATCATACATTTCTAATATGTGATTGAAGACCAAATTGATAAATTCAAGAACTGTTATTGGATTTTTTAGGTGCTCCGATACATTTGTAACTCTGCTTCGGACGGATTTTACAGCTTTGTCCGTAAATTTTACATCTTTTACATTCAAAGCTTTGGTAAGATCGGACATTTTAGCTGAAAATAAGATTGTTCCGTGATGAAGAATACGGTTTTTATAGACATGTTCAGCATTACCAGAGAACTTCTTACCATCAATAGTTAAATCATTTCTACCTTCGAATTTGGCATCAACTCCCAATTTTAGTAATATATCTAATATTGGTTGAACATATTTTCTAAAATCAACGAGCTTTTCGCTCTCCCCTGTTTCAATAAAAGTGAAATTAATATTTCCAAGATCGTGGAATACGGCTCCGCCGCCAGTCATACGCCTTACTACTTTAATGTTATTTTCCTTAACGTAATCGTAATTAATTTCGGCAAGCGTATTCTGATGTTTACCAACAATAATAGCAGGAGAATTTCTCCAAAGCATAAAAATATTATCCTTAAAATTGCTGAAGAAATATTCTTCAGCAGCTAAGTTAAAATATGGATCAGTGGAATTATTTAAAATACAAAGCATTTTAACTCCATTAATTTCAATAAAATATTTTTACGAAATACAATAACGAATACTTAACTAAATTATTAGTAATCAATCAATTAAAAAAATTTCAAAGTTTATTTTGTAGTAAGCAGAATGTGAATATCTTCGCCACTTGAAGCAATGGCTTTGGTCTTAAATCTAATTGACTCTTTCAAGTAGTTTATTGAGACATTTCCAAAAGAATGGATACCATTGCCTATAATCATTGGAGCAATAAAAATGTGCATTTCATCAATCATTTGATTTTTTGCAAAATCAGATAAAAGCTCTGCCCCACCTTCAACCATTACAGAACTTATACCAAGTTCTGTTAAAGCATATAAAGCACTTGGGACATTTAATTTGCCTTTATCATTTGTTTCTACTGGAATTAGCTTAATCCCAGCAAGTTTTAGTGTCTCTGCTTTACGTGTTTGTATTGCGGTTGGATTACAACAGATGTATGTTTCCTCACGATAATCTTCACGGAAAATATTCAAATTCAAAGGTAATGTAAGGTCTGTATCAAATACTATGCGTTTTGGATTAATTCCATCAACATCTCGAACAGTTAGCAATGGATTATCCAGCATTGCTGTTTTTTTCCCTATAATTACAGCATCAACTTCATTTCTTAAAAAATGAACTTTTTTACGGCTTTCTTCGGACGTTATCCACTTTGATTCGCCTTTATTTGTTGCTATACAACCATCCAGTGACTGAGCAACTTTTGCTATGACATAAGGCAACCCTGTTGTTATATGCTTTGTAAAAAATCTATTAATCCACTGGCATTCATTTTCGAGCACACCAACTTCAACTTCAATACCAGCAGCACGAAGCTTTTCAATTCCTGAACCAGAAACTTCTGGATTTGGATCAATCATTCCGACTACAACACGAGAAAACTTTTTCTCAATGATCAAATCTGCACAAGGTGGAGTTTTACCAAAGTGTGAGCATGGTTCAAGATTTACAACAAGTGTACAACCTTCGAAAGTATTGCGTTGGGCATTCTCTATTGCAACGACCTCAGCATGCGCTCCGCCGAACTCGTTATGCCATCCTTCGCTTATGATATAGTTATTTTCTATAATAACACAACCAACTCTTGGATTTGGACTAACTTTCCCTGTTCCGCGAAGAGCAAGTTCAATTGCTCTTCTCATAGCTGTATTCTCAGTAACAATCATATCTATTCCAGATAAATAGTTTTCATAATTTTCATATTTTTTGGTTGCAAAGGCAAAATGAAATTAACCAAATATTCATTAGGTTTGATTTTATTTTTATTGTTATCCTTTTTATTCCATAAGATTTTGAAATAATTTATTTCACCAACTTCTTTTGTATTAAACTCACCAACAACAGCCAGATAATTTTGATTATAGTTAGAGTTCCAAATAAATTTTGTTTTGTTATCAAGCAATTCTATTCTTAATCGCTCAGAACTTGGGAAATATCGCTTCAAACTATTTGTATCAACCTTTATTGTGTAAACTCCAAATTCGTAACTATCAATATTTTGCATCGTGTTTGGAATTAATAAATAACCGTCATCACTTTTGATAATCTTATCAAATATAATTGAATTGCCATTAAAATTAAAGAAAAATTTTTCATCAATTTTATAATTTAAATAAATAACCGAAAATTCTGTTATTTCAATTTCATTTCTTAATGGGAGCATTGAAATATATGGCTTAAATTTAATTAAATCACCATTAGATAAATTAATGGTTCTCTCTCCTGAATACTTTTGTTCTATTTTACCAGTCTTATAATTTTTCAAATACAACAATACTGATTTATCACTTCCACTTGATAATAAATATATTTTTGGAATATAATCTACTTGTACTCGTTCATCTTTAATAGATTTACAAGATGTTATATGCAAAAAGCATAGAAGTAATAAAACAAAGTTATTTGAGTAAAACTTTTTCATAAAATAATTATCGTCAAATTATTTAAAAAATAAATGAAAAACGTGAGAAATTTATTATAATTTCCCACGTTTTTCTCACCATTAGATTAGTATGCGAAAATTTCTTCTAAACTTAGTTCTTTTACTTCGCCAAGCTGTTTTAGTACATCGTAATCTAAAGCATTTTTATTTGCTAGTATTAGAAATACATAACTCTTATTTTTAATATGTTTATTAAAGAATTTTTCCAATTCGTTCAAATCAAGAACCTTCATTTTTTCATATATATCTTTTCTTATGTCATAATTTATACCTAAATCTTTGTAATTCAAATAATTCCAAAATATAGAAGCCTTAGTAATTCTCTCTGATTCAATTTTTTTCATAACACCTTCTTTCGATTTTTCAAATTGAGCTTGTGCTTTTGGCATATCGTTAAGTAGCGATACAAGCGCATCTGTTGCAATACGTAATTTATCAGGTTGAGTGCCAACAAAGCCAAATACATAATGCGAACGATCAGCTCTCCTTGGAAGTGTATATGCTGAGAATGCGGAATATGCTAATGCACGCGATTCACGAATTTCTTGAAACACTATCGAGGACAGTCCACCACCGAAATATTCGTTGAAAATTCTTGAATATGGTATGAGATTTTTATCAAACTTACAGTCTTTTGACATAAATAAAACATTAGCTTGAACCATATCATAATCAACTACATAGACCATATTATTATTAATTTCTCTTTCTTTATATTTTATTTCTTGTGGATAATCTTTTAATTTTTTAGCATCGATTTTGTGTATTTTTTCCACAATTTTTTGAGCATTAGTTGCATCTTTCCCGTAATAAAATATGTAGTGTTTATAGCTTAATAAATTTTTTAGAATATCTGTAAGTTCTTTACATTTAATGCTTCTTAACTGCTTTTCAGAAAGAATATTAGTAAATGGTGAGAGCCCATCATACATTGCGTACGAATACATTGCATCCCATAATATTGAATTTTTATCCAGCTTTGCATCATTTCTGGATTTTAATATACCATCTACATAATCAGAGTATATTATGTCGTCGGGTTTTGCGTTTGCTAAGGTATGTTCAAGCAGTTCTAAACCTCTTTCTAAATTCTGCTTTAGCCCACTTATTGCAACATAAGTTCTATTATCAAAAACTGAAACACTTAAATTGATGCCTAATTTATAAAACTCCTTGCTTAAATCTTCAGGAGAATATTTATTTGTCCCCAAATATGGTAATAAGTTTACAGCAAGTTCAGTTTTCAAATCATTGTTTTTACCCATATCCAAAATAAATGAAAGCTGGAAATAATCATTGATAGGATTATCAATATAATTGAATTCAATTCCATTTTTTAATTTCAAACGTTTAATGTCCTTTTCATAATCAAGAAACACAGTCTGTAATTGCTTGGAATTCATCGACATAACTTGCTTGTAAAATTCAGATTGAGCTTCCCTATTCATTTTAACTGGTGTAATCTCTGGTTTTTCAACTTTAACGATATTTGTATCTTTCCCAATACGTTTGAATACACAGACATAATTATCGTTGTAATATTTATTTGCAAATTCTATAATATCTCTTTTCGAAATTTTTTGCAAATTATCAATCATTGTATAATATTCACGCCAATCTTGTTTCATTGTAAAACTTATAACAAAATTATGTGCAATAGCATTTGTTTCTTCTGATCGCATAATCGAAAGCTTAAGGTTGTTTATAACAGCTTCAAGGAGCCAATCATCGAACTCGCCTTTTTTAATTTTTTCAATCTCTTGTAAAATAAGATCTCGGAGTTCTTCAAGTGATTGACCTTCACGAGGCGAAGCAGTAATTGAATGGACAGAATAATCAATATTTTTATCTAAATATGATGAAGCATCGAGAACTTTTTGCGATTTTACAAGATTAAGATCTATTAACCCTGCTTTACCGTTATATAGTATTCTATCTAACAAGAATGCTTTAAGAAGTTCTGGATCGTTATATCCCATAAGTCTATATCCAAGAACTATAAATTCCGGCTGAGGTCCATAAACTTCTCGAATAATTGGTTTTGTAATAGGATCTTCCTTAGGATGAACAATTGTAGGTGTATTCCCTTTTTTCAATTTACCAAAATATTTGTCAATAAGTGTAATAGTTTCCTCAAAATCTAAATCGCCAGATAAGCTTATAGCCATATTGTTAGGTACATAGAAATTGTTAAAATAGTTATGAATGTTTACCATTGAAGGATTTTTAAGATGCTCTGGTTTGCCGATAACAGTTTGAGTACCATAAGGATGTTTTTGAAACATAGCCGCATTAAATACTTCTTCAACACGTGCTGCATCTTCATCTTGATACATATTAAATTCTTCGTAAACTGTTTCGAGTTCTGTATGGAAAAGCCTTAGGACCAGCTCTCTAAAACGTTCACTTTCAATTACAAGCCAACGTTCTAATTCGTTAGCTGGTATGTTGTTTATATAAACAGTTCGTTCTGTAGATGTATAAGCATTAGTGCCTTTTGCTCCAATACCGGCAACCATTTTGTCGTATTCGCTCGGTATAGCATATTGAGCCGCGAGTTGTGAGAGACTATCAATAATTTTATAAATTCGCTTTTTTTCTTGTGGATCATTAGTTGCTTTATGTAGTTCGAACATTCTGGAAATTTCATCGAGTATTGGTTTTTCTTTCTCCCAATCTGCTGAACCGATTTTTGATGAACCTTTGAACATCATATGCTCTAAATAATGTGCAAGCCCAGTGGTTTCTTTCGGGTCGTAGGTCGAGCCTGCACGAACAGCAATATATGTTTGAATTCTTGGCTCGTCTTTCAGTTGTCTTAAAAATACAGTTAAACCATTATCTAATGTGTATATTCGACAATTAAGGTGGTCTCCATCAACGTATTTGTATTCATAACCTCTTTTATCTTTTGCAGATTTCCACTCATATTTTGCAAAAAGATTATTTGCAATAAATGTTAATAAAATAATTGAAACAAAAAGGGAGATTTTTTTCATTTCGACACCTATGGATGTTTAAAAAACTTATCTAAATTAATAAAATTATTCAAAATAGCTAAGGGATATTAACAACATCCCATATTTTTTCTATGACATTATCGGGTGTAACTCCGTCGGCAATAGCTTCGAAAGTAAGCCCAATACGATGACGCAGTACATCTTTTGCAATGAAAATTATATCTTCTGGCAAAACGTAATTCCTCCCAGCAATAAAAGCAATTGCTCTACTTCCTTTAATTAGTGCAATAGTAGCTCTCGGAGAAGCTCCGAAACTGAGCGTATTCCCTAACAAATTGTCTCTTGTTGCATTTACTATTTCAGCAGCGAATCTGTAAATTTTATCGTCAATGTAAATTTTATTTAATTCACTTTTGACAAATTGCAGTTCATCAACTGAGAGAATAGCTTTAGATATATGAATTTCATTTAAAAGAACTTTTTTTGTAATAATAATCTCATTGTTTAAGTTAGGATAATCTATAATTATTTTGAACATAAATCGATCAGATTGTGCTTCAGGTAATCTATATGTGCCTTCTTGCTCAATAGGATTTTGTGTTGCCATCACCAAAAATGGCTCAGGCAAAGGGTATGTGTCTTCGCCAATTGTTACTTGACGTTCTTGCATAGCTTCAAGCAAAGCGGATTGCACTTTGGCTGGGGCTCGATTTATCTCATCAGCTAAAATGAAATTTGCAAACAATGGACCTTTCCTTGTGATAAAATCATTGATTTTGACATTATAAACAAGTGAACCTGTTATGTCAGAAGGCATCAGATCTGGAGTAAATTGAATTCTGGAAAACGTACAAGAAACAGCATCTGCTAAAGTTTTAACAAGCGTTGTCTTTGCCAGTCCTGGTGCACCTTCAATCAGTACGTGTCCATCGCAAAGCATTGCTGCAACAGTTTTTTTGACTATTTGTTCCTGCCCAATAATAACTTTGTTTATGGTTTGCAATAATTGGTTAATTAAATAGAAAGCTTTGTCTGATATAATTTCTTTCATTTTAAACCTTGATTAATTTCTTTGTATTTTCTTAATGCTTCGAAAATAGCAATTCCTGCTGCAACACTAACATTCAATGAATGTTTTACACCATGCATTGGAATTTCAATTGCATCATCGCATAAAGCTAAAATTTCATCGCTTACACCGACAATTTCATTACCGAGTATAAGACAGCAAGGGAAGTCATCTTGACCGATAGAAGTATAAAGGCGTTTTCTGTCCGTAAGTTCTAATGCAATTAGTTTGTAACCATCCATTTTAATTTTTTCAATTGCTTTAATCGGATTTTGAATGTATTCCCAAGGAACTGTCTCGGTTGCACCGAGTGCAGTTTTATCAATTTCCAGGCGTGGTGGTGATGGAGTATAACCAGTAATGTAAATTTTTTCAACTAATGCAGCATCACAAGTGCGAAAAATTGAACCAACATTATATAAGCTTCTTATGTCGTAGAGCATAACAGAAATTGGATGACGATTGATACTTTTTGCCTTCT
Organism: Kapaibacterium sp. (SeqCode); assembly: GCA_036769265.1. Classification (GTDB taxonomy): domain Bacteria; phylum Bacteroidota; class Ignavibacteria; order Kapaibacteriales; family UBA2268; genus JAKIZO01. The sequence continues at coordinate 1,835 of DAIPLL010000047.1, read as the reverse complement.
CAGGTGTTAATCTCTCTAAGAGAATTTCTTCGTGAAGAAGTTTTTTCATAATAAAATTTAATGTTAAGTGTTTTATAATTTTATAAGCTTCAATTTAATAAAGAGGCACAAAATGAAAAAATCTTTAATACATATTCTTGCAACTTTATTTATTTTAGTGTCAAATTTGTTTGCTCAAGATTTAATAAATACCGAAGGAAACGACTTTTGGATAACTTTTTTGCCAAACTACCATAATGATAACAGAATAAATCGAAGCGATTCATTGTACATCTTCATTTCTGCTAATAAACCAACAAAAGGTGAGATTATTTTTAGAAACAGAAATGGCAATTTATCCACACACCAGTTCAGCATTGTTGATCCTTCGATAGTTTATAAATTTGTTACAACCTTTTTCGATTATGAACTAATCGGATTTAATAATAGCGGAACTTTTGACGAAAATAAAAATCAAAATGAAGCTATTGCTAAGCAGTTTTTCAGAGTTAAAACTGATGAAAACGTAACCGTATATGCTTTAAACCAAGCAAACTTGACAAGTGAGGCTTTTCTTGTTTTGCCATCGAATGTTTTAGGTAATGATTATTATGTTTTAACATATAATTCAGACGGCAGAGATGGTTCATTTGGACAAATCAGCACTCAAAGTACACCTTCGCAATTCGCAGTTTTAGCGGTTGAAGATAGCACAGAAGTAATTATTTCTCCATCAGCACCAACTGCAAAAAATGGATTAATTCAGCAAAAAGTTTTATTAAATGCAGGCGAAACTTATCTTGTGCAAGCACGTATTAGTCTTAATGATTATTATAGAGATTTAACAGGTAGTTTTATAAAATCTACAAAACCAGTTGCTGTTTTTGCTGGACATCAACGCTCCACTATACCAGTCGGTCAATTTTCACAGTCATCAAGAGATCATCTCTGCGAGCAGATGATACCAGTGCGTGCTTGGGGAAAGAATGCCATTGTCATCCCATTTGCTGAACCATCAAGAGTAACACCTGTCGGACAGGATTTGTTGCGTATTCTTGCCGCTAATGACAACACAAATGTCATTATCGATAATTCCTCAACAATTTTAAACGCAGGTAAGTTTATCGAATTGCCACTTATCCAACCAACATATATTGAAGCCGACAAGCCAATAATGGTTGCTCAATATAAAAAAACTTCAAGTAATCAAACTAATGTTACAAATATTTCAGATCCCCTGATGCTCATAATTCCTCCAGTTGAACAATACATTACTTCATATCGAGTAATTAACGCTCAAGCGACAGGTATTAATGACCAAACAAATCAATCTTTTAAAGCATATGAAGAACAGTATTTAGGAATAATTGCAGATAGAGCATCATTTGTAAATGGAATTTTCATTAATGGAGCACCTATTAACTCATCTTTGTTTAGGCAAATTCCTGGAAGAGATTATTATTGGGCTAACGTTCGTGTTGCTGATGGTATTCATAATCTAACTTCATTAGGCAAATTTGCTGTATTTGTTTATGGATACGGACGAGCTAATTCATACGGTTATTTAGGTGGTATGGGAATGGCAATTATTGATGTAATGCCACCTGAAATTGTAACAAATATCGATTGTTTTAAAATTTTTGGTAGTGCAACAGATTCTAATTTGACCGATACTAAAGTTAAAAAAGTTTTCAGCACTTTTCAAGATAATGTAGCACTCCAAATCGATAGAATCACGAATTTGGCACCAACAGTTAATTTTAAAGCGGAATTGTTAAATAAGTATATTGATGGTCAATTTAATATTGTTGCAGAAGATGCTCTCGGTCTAACTACGGAAAAATTGTTTGAGATAC
>DAIPLL010000241.1:0-1550 GCA_036769265.1 Kapaibacterium sp. (SeqCode) | reverse complement strand
ATTTCCGTGAAATCCTTTAAATATAAATCTATTCCGATAATAAATGAAAAATCTAATCATAAATTAGAGTAGTTTATTTTTCCTAACTCCATATTTTCCCACTAATTAAAGGTGTTTTTATGAACAAAACAGACTTAATCAATGCAGTAGCTGAAGGCTCTGGCTTGAAAAAAATCGAAGCTGAAAAAGCTGTCAATGCGACAATCGATGCAATTACTAACATGTTGCTCAAAGGCGAAAAAATTACACTTGTTGGCTTTGGTACTTTCGAAGTTGCTGAACGTAAAGCTCGTACTGGTAAAAATCCACGCACTGGCGATACAATCAAAATCCCTGCAACAAAAGTTGCAAAATTCAAACCCGGCAAATTATTGAAAGAAAATATTGCTGCAACTGTAAAAAACAAAAAGAAAAAATAATTTTTTTGCAGCGATAAAAATTGCCGTTCGTTTTGAACGGCTTTTTTTTTATTTTTGCAAAATTTGTTTTATATAGTTTATTAAAATTATGAATAACGACCAATTGCTCAGCAAACCTTATTTGATAAAATCAGAAGATCTTACTTCTGATGATATTAAATTAATTTTCGATAAAGCTAAGTTCTTCCTCGATAACTACAAAAAGGGTACAAAGTTTACAGATCTTAAAGGTATAACCGTAGCACTTGCTTTTTTCGAACCATCAACACGAACAAAACTATCCTTTGAGCTTGCAGCTAAGAGGCTTTCGGCAGATACAATTTCATTTGCATCTTCTTCGTCAAGCCTGACAAAAGGTGAGTCCCTAATCGATACGCTTCGAACAATTGAGGCGATGGATGTGCAAATGTATATCGTTCGCCATGTAAATAGTGGTGTGCCAAAATTTCTGCAGGAGAACACCCGCGGCGTTGTTTTGAATGCTGGCGACGGCAAGCACGAGCATCCTACTCAGGCTTTGCTCGATAGTTTTACTCTCTGGCGTCATTTCGGTAAGGTTGAAGGATTAAAGGTTTGCATAGCAGGTGATATTTTGCACAGCCGTGTTGCTCGCTCGAATATTAATGTTTTGCGAACTCTTGGTGCAGAGGTTGCGCTTTGCTCGCCAGGTACATTGCTCCCACGTTATCTTAATGCTTGGAATGCTCAGCTTATCGAATCCATCGATGAAGCAATCGAATGGGCAGATGTTCTTCTTATGCTCCGTCTTCAAAGAGAACGTATGGAGAGTGGCATTTTGCCATCTATTCGCGAATTTTCGAAATATTATGGCGTTTCGATCGAACAATTTTCTCGCAAACCTGAGCTGGTGCTTATGCATCCCGGTCCTGTGAATTATGGTATAGAATTGGATTATAGAGTTAGCTCTTTCCCTAATTGCTTAATACAAACACAAGTAACTCACGGTGTGTTTATAAGAATGGCTTTATTATCTTTGCTCTCGAATTTTGTTAAATAGTTTTTTTTGAAAAATAATACTTCTCTTGGGGCTGGGCGTGTCAATTAATTCATAGTAATAACTTTAAGCAGCCCCATTTATTTTATTAAATTTAATATTTTAAATAAAAATGA
>DAIPLL010000046.1:0-10027 GCA_036769265.1 Kapaibacterium sp. (SeqCode) | reverse complement strand
AAAAGCACGTCGTGCTGTGCACCTTCTTTTTTATAGTCAGGTATTCGAAAAAAAAATAAACATCCGGTGTTTTGAAAACATCGGATGATTTAATATAACTTAAAATAAAACTCCCTTTACGTCCTTATAGATAAAGGAAAGGTAAAGGGATTAAATTATTACATTATTGCTTTATAATTCTTTGCATAAAAGCTGCATTTACCGAGCTTACTTTAACGAAATATGTTCCTGCTGGGAAATTAGAAAGGTCAATTGTTTGAATGATGCCATCAGATGAAGCAATAGCTGAAATACGAACAATTTCTTGACCAGCTAAGTTTGATACAGTTATTAAAGCAGGAGTATTTTTTACTATATTAGCTTTCAGAGTAAAAAGTCCATTGGTCGGATTAGGATTAAGTATAATTTTGTCCTCGCTGGCGAGCCATTCTTCGGCGACACCCACTTTAAGGTCATATTCATCGCTCATAGTGTAGCAATCGCCACTTATAGCAACTTCAACAGCATATTTACCAGGCACAAGTGGACGATACTTCCTTTCAGTTGCACCTTCGATGAGTTTTCCATTAAGATACCAACGATATTTATTAGCAGGAGATGAAACAAGGAATTCGTACTCTTCTGTGATCATTGGCTTTTGCGGAATTGGATGGAATGAAACTTGAACAATTTCTGATACAACTTCGCAGCCATCGCCAGTTTTAGCTGTGCAATAATAAATTCCTTCTTTATTAACTGTAATACGCCGACCTTCTTCGCCAGTATTCCATTTGTAGTTATTGAAGCCTATGCGAGCAGTAAGAGTTACACTATCGCCTTCACAAAGAGCAGGTGATTTCGATTTAACAATTGTGAGTTCTGGTGTCGGGAAAACTGTAACCGTAATAATATCTGATTTTGCATTACATTCGTTGCCGTAGGAGTGCACAAAAGAATAATTTCCATCAGTTTTAATAGTTATTGATTTAGTGGTTTCGCCTGTACTCCATTGGACGAAGCCATCTTGAACATCGGCTGTAAGAACAACACTGTCACCTTGACAAAATTGAGTATTACCGCTTACAATGATTTTAGGTTTAGGCAGATTGCAATCAAGTAATTGAGTTTTCCAAACACCTCGACCCCAGGTGCCAGCGTATAGTTCTTTTGTCTTGTTATTTATTTCCAAGTCGTTTATGATAACATTTGGCAAATTGCTGCCGAATAAAGTCCAAATATTAGAGCCATAATCTGAATAGAAAACTCCGACATCAGTCCCAACATAAATTCTATCGGGCGAATTTGGTTGATAAACGATGCAATTTGCAGGGACATTTGGTAAATTCCCGGATAAATTTTTGTGTTGAACACCGTCATAGACCCAAACTTTATTGCCGTGTTGGTAACCTGATTTAGTATAATAAACTTTATTTGGATCAACAGGGCTTACTTCAAGATCAGATATTGCAAGATCCGAAGTAAAATACTGTTCCCAATTGACACCATTATCAGTAGTTCTCCACACTGTTGTGTAAGTCGAAGCATAGACATAGTTGGAATTTGTAGGTGAGACTGCTATATTCTGTAATGGCGTGGTTGTTCCGAAATTAGAAATTTTTACAAAAGAGCCTGCTGAACCATAGGCAAGCGAACGCCAAACATTGTAATATCCAACATAAACTACATTAGACTTTTGTGGATCGATTGCCATTGGAGCAGTCCAAGCACCTTGTTCACCGTTAGTTTGATATTGATTCATCATATCGATGAATGAAGATCCACCATCTGTGCTACGACGAAAATCACCATAGTAAAGTGAACCATAGATACGCTTTGCATCCTTTGGATCAATGGCACAATCCATTCCATCACCAGCAAGCACGTGCATCCAACTACCGTCTTTAAATAAACTTGAACCGTTATCCTGAGCACCAGACATAATAATATTAGAATTAGCTTCTGTGATGCCAATACGGTAGAATTGGGTAATAGACATACCATCGCTAATGAATGTCCAAGTATTGCCACCGTTAGTAGTAAAATCTATACCACCATCGTGTGCGGCGTAAAGCCTGCCATCTGGTGCATAAACAAGGTCGTGAATATCAGCGTGTACTTGCGGAGCATTATCACCAAACCAATGAGCAACAAGCTTCCAAGTAGAACCTAAGCTTGGTGATTTCCAAATGTTTACACCACCGACATAAATTTCATTTGGATTTGTAGGATTTATAGCAAGCGCAAGGTCGTACTGCCCTTGACCACGTGTCATATCTTTTCCTGAACTTTGCCAGCCGAGCAAATTCAAGCCGTCTTTGATGCTAAAAAGAGTTACCCATTCTTCACCTTCATTTTCGGATGCCATAACCGAATGAAAACGCATAGTATTTCGTTCAGCACTTAGAGCATAAACCATATTTGGAGCTGCTGGACATACTTCGATAGCAGTTCTGATAGCATTCGGTATATTCACAACTTTTCGCCAAGTGTCGCCCATGTCGGTTGATTTATAAATATCTGTCCCGCTTGCAGCATAAGTAAAAGTGGAAGCATAAAGTACGTTAGGATTCCCTGGTTTGCTCTCTAAATCTATGAAAAAACCATTTTGTTTGTTTATCCAGGTTTTGCCGCCATCAGTAGTTTTCAATATTCCAGAACTACTTGTTGCCACAACAACATCTGGGTTGGTTGGTGATACGAACATTTTACCAAATAGCTTACGTTCATCAAGTGCATAAGCAGCATTCGTAAGCTGCCATGTCTGCCCGTTATCGGTTGATTTTACTATACCAATACCATAGTAATTTTGTGCAGCTGAAGAACCATCCATATCGCCTGTTGCTACATAAATAATATTGGGATTGCTCCGTGCAATTTGAATATCCGAAACACCGAGCGACATAAACTCTGTAAATGGGTAATTGAACCAGCTTTTGCCTTTATCAGTGGAGCGCCATACACCGCCTGTTGCAGCACCAGCCCAAATATCATTTGGTCTGTCGGGATGAAAACGTACGATATTGACACGTCCCAATCCTTGATCGCGAACGCTCGAATTAAGGCTACCAGGGCGATTAATTGGACCCACAATTTGCCAAGTGCGGTTTTGAGTAGAGTTCAGTTTTTTGTAACCTTCTTGATAGCGTTGCCATTCCTTAAATATTTCTACTGCCTGGGGAAATTCACCCGATGGATACACACGAGGTTCCCAAAAATTTTCCCAACGTTTGAATTGTTTCCAACCTTTGCGTTGGTCTTGAGGCAAATTATTGTAGAAGTTGTTTTTTGCACTTTGAATTTTATAAAAATTTTCCTGTTTTGCAGGATTATCTTCATAAAGATTTAAACTTTGCGTAAATAATTGCAAAGGGAATGCAATAGATAAAAGCAAAAGCAACAATAAATTTTTTTTCGATACTTTTTTCATAAAAAACCAATTAGTTTATTTGAACATATTATAATTTTCAATAAATTAAACAAATGCAAATTAGCAATAATTTTATAAATGTATAAGACATTTTAATCAAATTAAAAGTTACATTTTTTGGTATAAAAATGAAAAAAGTAAAATTACTTATATACTCTTTTTTAATCATTATTTTTACAGTAGAGATTTTTCCGCAATTTCAGGATTTGAAATCACAGGTTGAATATTTTGAAAAACGCTACAAAGTAAATTGCGTTGATGAGAAAATCACCGATAATTTTGGCAACGGTTTCGATAGTTTATATGGAACTCGCAATATGCGAACAATTTTATTTGGCATTGCATATCGTGGTGGAGCAAATAATTTTTATCACAAATCTAATAAAAGAGATAATCAAAACCCCTTGCCCGAAGATGGGCTTATGAACTTATGCAAGGAGGGATTCTCGGATGCTGTTTATTTATATGGAAAGAATTTCGAAACGGCACCGAAGCATATTTCCTGTTGTGAAAATACCTTGAAATACTGGCAAATAAGCGGGAATAGCAGCGAAGAAGCCAGAAAAATAATAGAAATGGTTTACGAAGTTATTACTCGAAAGCGTAAAGGACCTATTTACTTTCACTGTTGGAATGGATGGCACCAATCGGGTTACATTGGAGCAATACTTTTGAAGCAATTTTGTAGTTTCAACAATGATCAAGCCTTAAACTACTGGGTTCGCAATACTGACGGCGCTCATAAAGGACACGAGCAAGTTAAAAATCGAGTTTTAAATTTCAAGCCATTCAATGAGTTTACTATACCTAAGGATTTGCAAGATGAAATTTGCCCTTGCTCTAACCAAAAATGATTATTTTTTTTAGTATTTTTTATTTATTTTACGTAATATCTTTTTATTTCCAATGGAGTTTATTATGAAAAAGTTTCTAACATTACTCATTTTTGTTGTAAGTATTTCATCCCTACAAGCCCAACTTATTAAACAACAAGGCGCCTCGCAAGCTCAATATCCGTACCAAGAAGCGGTATCTATTGATCCAATCGACTTCCTTGTAAGCAAAGTTTTTAATGCTACATACGAACATAAGCTCAGCCCAGCAAATTCATTTACTGTGTTTGTTTCTTACTATGATTATAGCGATTATTGGAGTGCATTTGGCATTGGTGCTTCATATCGTTGGTATTTGCGCGATATAATCCAAGATAATGAAACACCAATTGGTGGTCTTTCAGTTGGACCTATGGCAAGAATAAGTTTTTGGGATTATACTGGACCAAATCCTCTAAGGTTAGATTATGATGGTTCGCTTTTTGTTATAGGTGCAGAAGCTGCATACAAGTTTACTTTCGATAATTGGTATATTGAACCTATTTTACGTTTAGGTTTCGCAGTATCTAAGCTTGATTATTTAGGTTATGATCCAATGGGCGGTGGAATTAACTTTGGTTATGCTTGGTAACTCACACACCCATTGTTAACAAAAAAGGGTGGTGCAAAATATGCTCCACCCTTTTTTCATTTTCAAGAGTTTTTATTTTGCTTCTTCAGCTTTTTCCATTAAAAAGAAATTTACTCCCGAAACATTTTTAACCATTCCATATAGTGCGATTTTCTTGCCTGCAAGTTGAGCAAGTGGCTCGACATTATATGTGTAATCGTTTTTATTTAATACAACGTAGTATGCTTCACCAGCTTTAAACACAATAAAAGCACCATCCTTGACCATTTTGTTTGCTGTTGCTACATCAGATAATGGATTATTATTGCCTTGTGCAGCTAAATCCATACTGACAAGTTCGCCAACAAGTGGATTTTGAGTAAAATCATTAGGATCTTGTGCTTGTTTTAAAGCTTCTTCCATAGTTGGTGTTTTCTCTAATTCTTCTGGTTTGGGTTGCTCTTTGCAAGCTACCAAAACAATCATCAAAACTGAAAGTATCATTAATATTTTTTTCATCGCATATCTCCTACTTATTCAACGGGTTGAATTTGTTTAGCGAAAATTACCGCAAAACCATTAATGTAGCGCACTTCACCAGCAATACCTAAGTTCTTGACTTCTGCATACTTAGCAAGGCTTTTGCCATCGAATGCATTTTTGGTGTTATAAACCAAGTAAATCTGATCGTTAGATTTTAAAGCAAGAGGTTGACCTTTCTTTACTAATTCTTCTGCTTCTGCTTTAGTTACAGTTGGTATTCCGCCCATTGCCAGTTTTGTAAGGCTAATCACCTGACCAGTAACATCAGCTTTAAACTGAGTTTGCTTTGCTGATTTTTGAGTCTGGGCAACTGGTTTAGTTGCTTCTTGGGTTAATGTCTTTTTAGTTGCTTCTGCTGGCTCTTGTGGCAGTGTCTTTTTAACAGCCTCTTGGGCATTAATCCCAAGGGCGAACAGAATTATCAAACTTAATATCGCAATTGTCTTTTTCATATCTTACTCCTTGAAAAATTAATCATTGCTTGTTTTAGCATAAGGAACACCTACTGTCTTTTGATATGATATCTTCATCTGAATATATCTATCATTACCAGTTCCTTGCAAGAAGCCCCCGCTACCGCGTTCAACTAATACTTTTGCATAGTTCCAGTTTGTTTGCCCTTGGCGCATAACACGAACAACAAATACAAGACCAGTGCCCTTATCTAATTGTAAAAGATTAACTCTTCTTTCGGCAAAATTGTAAGTATTGAGAGCTGCTTTTTCCAAAACATTATCAAGCGAGTTAGTTTCCCAATATGTATCAGCAATTTCAACTTTATCTGTTGGAGTTGCAGTGCCAATATCAATAAGTTTTGCCGAGCCAAACCACAAGGCACCAGTAGTTCTGTTATCTAAACCTAAATGCCATTGAGCTCTTTCTGTCGCTTTTAAGTTTTGAGGTTTGTTATTTGCACCATATAGTGTAAGCCCTGAACCGTTTGTTGATTCAAATACATACATTCTGATGTCGCTATCTACGAAGCGTGATGCTGGGGACCAGATAACAGAAGTCGAACCTGTGCTTGTTTTGTTGTCCGTATTTACAGATTTAAGTGTGAAAGTATAAATTACACCTTCTTGAAGCCCGGTAACTTTGTAATTATCGACTTTCCCAATTTTGATTGGAGTCATTGGCGATCCACCAGTAATTGTAAGCTCATAGCCAGCGAACCAACTTGAGTCGTGACTTGCTGAGCGATCCCATTTAAGTTGCACTTCTGTTGAGCTGAGCGAAGTCGCACGTAAGTTGGTAGGAGCAGCTGGAAGAGGCTTGTCCGCTGAAACTGGATCATCACTATCTTCTTCGCAAGCTGTAAAGATTAGTGCGCTAAGCGTTAAAAATGCAAGCAAACTAAATAATCTGAAAATTTTCATATAAACACCTTTTAATTTGTTTAGAAAAATAAAAATTGATTTTTAAATTCTACATACTTATTTTAACGTTTATTAATTGTTTTGCGTGTAAAATCAAAATGAATAACGAAAAATTTTCTCAACTGTTACATCAATTTTCTGATTGGGTTGTTGAATATTATAATAACATAGAAAAATTACCCGTTAAGTCTCAGGTCAGACCGGGCGACATATTCAAAATGTTAGAAAATATAGATAAAAGAACTCCTGTTGAAATAGAAAAGATTTTCGAAGATTTCAAACAAATAATATTACCTGGCATAACTCATTGGCAAAGTCCAAATTTCTTTGCATATTTCCCAGCGAATACAAGTCCACCGTCAATTTTAGCAGAACTACTTACATCGGCAATTGCTGCGCAATGTATGGTGTGGGAGACTTCACCAGCAGCTGCGGAACTCGAAGAGTTCACCTTAAATCTGCTACGCGATTATATCGGCTTACCGCCGGACTTCAATGGAGTAATTCAAGATACGGCTTCGACAGCAACACTGGTGGCTCTGCTTGTTGCCCGAGAACGTAAATCCAACTTTGCAATTAACGAAACTGGTTTCGACGGTAAAGTCTATCGTGTTTATTGTTCGGAAGAAGCACATTCTTCAATTGAAAAAGCTGTGAAGATTGCTGGTTACGGTCGTCATAATTTAGTTAAAATTCCAACAGATGATAAATTTTCATTAAGAGCTGATTTACTTGAGCCAGCAATCAAAAGCGATATAAATAATGGATTTATCCCAACGGCTGTTGTTTCTGCTTTTGGGACAACTGGTTCGACGGCGATTGATCCAATTGCTGATATCGCAGAAATCGCAAAGCAATACCAGCTTTTTCATCACGTTGATGCTGCACTTGCAGGCTCAGCAATGATTTTGCCTGAATTTCGACAGCTTGCTCGTGGTGTAGAACTTGCCGACTCGTTTGTATTTAATCCTCATAAGTGGTTGCTTACAAATTTTGACTGTTCTGCTCATTTCATAAAAGATAAAAACTTGCTTATAAATACATTTTCAATCAATCCTGAATATTTAAAAACAACTGTTGATACCCAAGTAAATAATTATCGTGATTGGGGAATTCAACTTGGGCGGCGATTCCGCTCGCTTAAGCTTTGGTTTGTCTTGCGATATTATGGAATCGAAGGTTTGCAAAGTTTTATCCGTAATCATATTAATTTAGCTAAATACTTTGCTCAAGAAATCATCTCGGACGGAAATTTCGAGCTTCTCACTGATGTGCTATTCAATACTGTTTGCTTTCGATTTATACCCCAAAATTATCATGGAAATTTGAACGAGCTGAATGAAAAGCTTCTGCTAAAAATTAATTCATCGGGTAAAATTTATATCACTCACACGAGACTACGTGATAAATATACTTTGAGATTTGTCGTTGGGCAAACTAATACACAAAAGCGGCACGTTGATGCCGCTCTTGAGTTGATTAAAAAAATTGCTAATAGCTTAATTTAAACTGCAAGTACCACTACAACAGCCGCCATATTCGCAAGTTGGTGCAGCGCTTTCAGATGGTGATGAAGACAAAATACCTGTTGTGGACATAACTTTCTTATATACAATCGAACCACAACTGGGGCATACAATTGCTCGTTCGTCTTCGCGCACTTTGTGGAAAATCTCATATTTTGTACCACATTCTTCGCACTTGTAAGTGTAAATTGGCATTTTAACTACTTTTACTTTGTTATACATTACTCTACATTCATATAGACGAGACATTAACTTTTATATTATCAATTACATTTTAATTGAGTTTTCATCTATACTGAAAAACGACTGCAATAGCCCAATTGATGCCAAAACTGCAATAGTAATTGGCAAAATGGAAGGGATTAATATTTGTTTTAATCTAACATTCTTCAAATTGTCAATTGTGAAACCTGAAATTATCGAAAAACCAAATGCAACGGCGAACATCATTCTTGCTGGGATTCTAAGTTGTGAGAAAAAAGGCAATTTGTGGAAAATGTAATACACAAATCCGTTATTCCCCAATGCAAAAGCAAAAGCAAAAATTGAAAAAACTGTAATGAACGCAACTAATCTATTCTTTTTAAATAAACCGACTGCACCAATTAATCCGAGCATAAGTGTCACGATGCCAAAATAATAAGCGGTTTCCCAGTAATAGTAATATTGAGGTGCAACTTCTTCGCCTTTTGTGTTGTGCTTTTTTAAATAATAGGCTACTTTTGGTGTTCCGCTTGCATCTTGGTAACCAAAAAATTTTGGCACAACAGCAGTAATAAATTGTGGTATTTCCAGCGAACCTTCCGAAGCTTGTTCGAATGTCATTTCCTGGCGACGTGAAAGTTCTGCAAGCTCGCTCGAAGGCAAATATTGAACTTGAAAAACGCCAGCTGCTATTACAAACGGAATTATTGATGCAACAAGATATTTAAAAATCGAAACATTTTTGAAATGGGAATTCTTTATGTCAGCAATTAAATTCCAAAGGAAGAAAGCACCAAGAAATAGCGAAATGTAAAGCGTCATCTGTGGGTGCCCCGAGAGCATTATCATCCCGAGCAAAAGCCCTGCAATAGTTGCATTTTTAATTGAAGCATTCGAAATAGCTTTGTGATAGAATATAAAAATCAGTGGCAACCAAGAAAGATGTATCACAATCATTGGATGAATTGCATGGCAAACAAGTAAAAATGAGAATCCAAAAGATATTGCTGATACAACACTTGCCCAAAAACTAACTTTTAAATTTCTCATTAAAAAAAACATCGAAAGTTGAGCAATTAAGAAATGTAGAATAAGCGATAATTCCAATATTTTTACAGGCAAAGTGCCATCTACAATGAATAAAGACAACACACGGTTCAGCGGATAGAAGAAACCTACTTGTATATCAGCTAAAAAAGGCATTCCAGCAAATGAATATGGATTCCAAAATGGCAGTTTACCGGCGGCAAACTCTCTTGCAGCAAAACTTTGCACAGGATAAACATATTCTGCAAAATCCTCCCACAGAAAAGCATTTCCTACTATGTGATCCCAAAAGAAAATAAGAGTTGTTGCTATAAATATACCAATTGCAACATACCATTTGAATTCGATTTTTTTTTGTGTTTTACTTTTAGCGACAGTTTGCTTTGTTTTCATAGATATGTGTAAATTAATTTAAACAAAATGCAATTTAAAAAATTAAATGTAATTGATAATATATAAGTTTATGAATCGTCAATTTGAAT
>DAIPLL010000045.1:0-10085 GCA_036769265.1 Kapaibacterium sp. (SeqCode) | reverse complement strand
AAGCATTAAATAAATAAAATATTTGCAATATCGTTAACTTATAAAAAATTTGGGACGTAATTATGTTAAAAAAAGTATTTGCAGCAATAATAGCTATCATTGTTGCTCTAATAGCAGTTAGAGTAACGTTTTTTATAATGGGATTAGTTTTTAAAATTATGTTTAATTTATTCTTTCTTGGATTTGCTGTTATTTTGGCACTTCCTTTATATTTCTACATAAGGAATAAGCTCCTTCGATGAACAAATATTTGAAAATACTCATAAGCTTGGCACTTGCTTTAATTGTATCAGTAGTATTTATGCAAGTTATTGTAATTTCTATTATGGGGCAATTTGATAAATCGCTATGGAAATACTTTATCTTGCCAATATTCATTTTTTCATTGCCAATATATGTTATAATTAAGAAAAATTTATTTAATTAGGTTCAAGATGAAAAAATTTCTATTATTTTTTTTGATATTTGTAAGTATCTCAATAGTAAAGCTATTAGCTGCACCTGCGAGTAGCTATACAATTGATTTAGCACGTTCTTTTAGCAAAGATATTTTTGATTTGAATGGTGTGCCGTATCTCTCGCCAATGGTTAAAGCTGTTAATGCAACTTCGAATTCTCGTTTTTACTCTAATGCTTATGTGCCACATCGTGTTAGCTCGCCATATTTCAAGCTTACTATTAATGGAATGGCAGGACTTGTTCGTTCACAAGATAAGTATTATTCGCCTCAGCTGCCAATGGACAGCTTTTCTATTAGCAAATTGAGCAAATATGGCACAATCAATATAAATTTCCTTGATCCATCGAAATCAGATATTAAAATCATCGATACGGCTGGGCTTATTAATTACCTTTTCAAAACAATAATGTTCGACGGCTACAAGTCAGGGAAAATTGTTCCACCAGAGCGAGCCTCCACTATCTTAGGCAAAGACACAACACACCTGCACTTGAATAACAATGTTCTAAGTGAGCTTGTCCAAAATCACGTAATATATCAGTTCTTGCCTCAGGAGATGAAAGATACTTTGCTCAAAGTAATAAAGCAAGTGCCTTCATTTTTTACTTTGCCAGCCGGGGGCAATATAAATACGATTATAGCAGGAGTGCCACAATTGGAGATAGGCTCGTTTTATGGGACTGAACTCCTTCTGCGAGTAATTCCACCGCTCGATTTGGGCAAATATATTGGTGAATTTGCCTTCTGGGGTATTGGAATTAAGCACAGCATCTCGCAATATTTCTCAAATTATCACGAAAATGAAGACGGAACAGTGTTTGAAGATAGCCCGTTCGATATGGCTTTGCAAATTGTTTACCAGGGGACAAACCTAAAGAATAAGGTCGGAGTTACTCAATCCGATTTGAATGCAAATGCTCAAATTTGGAATGCAAATCTGCATTTTTCGAAATCGATAGCTGAAGTTATTGATTTTTATGCAGGAATATCATATAATTACATTGATATAGATGCCAAATTTAAATATTTTTTGCCTGTGGAAACACAAATGCAACTTGGGCTTTTACGTTACGACCCTGTATCGAATAGAATTATGCCACCCGAACCACCTGATTATCCTGGCGATACAAATCCGCAAACAACAAAGATTGGTTTAGTAAATGAAAGCTTTCAAGTAACACTCGGAGTAAATAAATCATTCGGCAAATTTTCAATTTTTGCTGATTACAATATAAGCAAGTTCAATATTTTAACTGCTGGAATTCAATATACTTTTTAATTATATGTAAAATGAAATAAAAAGAGCCTCACTTGCAAAAAGTGTGGCTCTTCTTTTAATTAAATCTATCTTTTAAAATTCAAAGCTAACGCCTATACTCGGCAAAACGCCAATTGAACGACCGTAATCAATACTTTGAGTTCGTGGATTCCAGCGATAAGTGGAAACATTTTTCCTACCATAAAGGTTTTGAATATCAACGTATGTAATTAAAGTATAACGAGTGAAGTTCCAGCGTTTATCAATTCGCAAGTCGAGCGCATGAAAAGTCGGCAAGCGCTTGCCTAAATTATACTGATCCCAATCGCGTTGCCCGTTGGTGAGGTATGGCGTTGTCGGCTGACCTGAAGCAATACGAAACTTTGAGCTAACCTCCCACTCTTGGTTAAAACGGTAACCAGCTGCGAGATTGAAAATAAAACGGCTATCGTATGTGCTCGGGCGGTAGCCACCTTGGAGAGATTTGAATTTGCTTTCGCTTAAAGTAAAACTCATTAGTCCGTATAGTGGTATTTCGCTTAATTTTTTCTGAACAAATAATTCAAAACCTCGCGAATATCCTTTACCTTTGCTTGCAATTGGCTCCAAACCAAATGGTATATCGCTGCTGGCATCATCGAAACCTGTCGGAGCAAGCACTGAGAATGGTCTCCAAAGGCGAGCAGGATAATTAGAATACCACTTGTGGTAAACTTCAACCTGAACTTTTACATCTTCCAGTGGTGTGTGGTCGTAGGCAAGCACAAGTTGTTCGCCACGTATTGCTTTGAGTGAGTTGTTTGTTGGAGCACCGATAAGCCAAATTTTTGAAGGTGATTGGTAATATTGCCCGCCGCTTAGGCTGATCGCCGATACTTCATTAATTTGGTAAAGGAAAGAAAATCGCGGTGAGAAAAGCCATTTATCTTTTACATAGCTGACATAATCCAACCTTCCACCGAGAGTAAATTTAAAATTATCAATTCCTTGCGTTAAACTGATATAAGTTGCGTTCTTATAACTACTAAAATTTGTATCAACTGATAAGGTCTGCGGAATACCGTTATTATCAGTACGGAAAAATCCAGCAATAAAGAGATCGTATTGTAAGCGAGTAGTCCATTTCAGTTGATTACCAAATGTAAGCTGCGATGTTTTACCAAGCATAATGTCAACATCTGTGCGAAGAGATGTTTCTGCTTCGCGGGAATCGTTTTTGAGAATTTTTTCAAGATTGCTATCGTTCTGAAAAGTTGAATAATCAGTGAATGTTTGCCCGAGAGTTACAGTAGTATAACCATTTTCGAAAAGGTGTTTCCAAGTAAGACCGGAAAAATATTGCTTTTGATTTGGAACAGCTACGCGACTGTTATCGAAACGCTTATCGCTATCATCATTGTTTAGTTTTACTGAACCAATGGCACCAATAGTGAGAAATGTAAGAGTGTTTGAACTATTTAGTCTTTGATTAAATTTTGCGTGAAAATCCCAATACTCAGGGATGAAACCAAAGCCTGCAGCTTCAAAAATCAAATCCAGATAGGAACGCCTTGCACTGAATAAAAATGAACCTTCGCTATTTATCGGTCCCTCTAAATTTAAGCCGAAGCCTGTTGCAGAAAGTGTTGCTTTGCCGCCGAATTGTTCTTCGTTGCCATTTCGGAGACTGATGTTTGTAATTGAGGAGAGCTTATCGCCATATTTTGCCCCAAACGCACCAGCCGAAAATGACACTTCACGGACAAAATCAATATTAACAATCGACAGAGGTCCGCCGCCAGTCCCTTGCGAACCAAAATGATTGATATTTGGAACTTCGATATTATCCACAACGTAAAGATTTTCAAATGGAGCTCCCCCACGTACTATCAAATCGTTGCGCCCCGCAGATGTTACAGCAACACCGGGTAGCAATTGCGTTGCACGAAGGACATCTTCTTGAACCCCAGGAGCTCGGCGAATGTCTTCCGAATTAAGTGTTTGTGTGCTGGTAACTGTTTCAGCTTTTTTAATGAAATAGCTTGAACGAACTTCTGCGCCCTCCAATCTTATCACACTTTCAGTAAGATATATATCAAGCGTTACAGTCTTGCCTGATGGAATGTTGGTATTGGCATTTATATAAGTTTCGTAACCAACATAAGTAAATTGTATTGCATAAACTCCTGGTGGAATGTTATCTATGCGGAAAGTGCCATTTGCTCGCGTAAATGTACCTAAGTTTGTTCCAAGAACACGAACTGTAACACCCACAAGCGGCTTTTCGTTCATTTTCGAAAGCACACGTCCCGCTAAGCTACCTGTTGGCTTATCTTGTGCAAATAAATTATTTGAATATATAATTAAAATTAAAAGGAAGAATAAATTCCGTGCAATTCTCATTTTATTACCTAATTGTTTTACTTTTTATATTTTTAACGAAAAAAACATCTACATATTTTAGGTTCTTCTGATTTATATCTTTGTTAGAACTAATTTTTTAATATATAACATTTTAAACTTTTCATAAAAATCAGAATTACTCAAAAACGTCATTATCCTTTATTAATTTTAAAAAAATTGAAAAATGGACAATATTAATAGATTTGAAACAGAAAGTATAGATAGTCTAATTTGGAAATTTTCGTTACCAGCAATTGTAGGGATGGTTGCAAATGCATCGTATAATGTCGTAGATAGAATTTTTGTTGGTCAAGGTGTTGGTTCACTTGCAATTTCAGCAATAACGATAACATATCCAATATCTATGCTTTTATTATCATTTGCAATGCTCATTGGTATAGGTGCCCAAGCTGTAACATCACTGAAACTTGGTGAGAAGCAGCATAAATTAGCTGAGAGGATACTTGGTAATTCTATATCGCTTAGTGTTTTGACTTCATTGATATTATCTACTCTAATTTATTTATTTCTCGACAGAATTTTACACTTTTTCGGTGCCGAAAATGAAATTTACTATTTAGTAAAAAGTTATTTAACAATTATTTTGGTTGGAATTGTTTTTCAAATTTCATCGTTTGTGCTAAATGGGATAATACGAGCAGAAGGGAGCCCCAGAATTGCTATGCTGACTATGCTGCTCGGTGCCGCAAGCAATATTGTGCTCGATCCAATTTTCATATTTGGATTACGTATGGGCATCGAGGGTGCTGCAATTGCAACTGTTTTAGCTCAATTTATCTCGGCTGCTTGGGTTTTTGGATATTTTTTTGGTAAAAAGAGTTTGCTTAAATTTAAGCTCAGTAATTTAATAATCAATCAAAAAATAATAAAAAGTATTTTTGCGATTGGATCATCCCCTTTTTTGATGCACGTTGCAACAAGCGGCATATTCATTTTGCTTAACAGCTCGTTTTTGAAATATGGCGGAGCTACCGCAGTTGCAGCGTTAGGAATAATAAATAGCGTTGTTTTGTTTATTATGATGCCAATATTTGGGCTAAATCAAGGAATCCAGCCGATTATCGGATACAACTACGGTGCAAAACGTTTCGATAGAGTCGAAAAATTGCTATTTCGTGGAATTTTTTATGCAACGTTTATCTGCACTCTTGGCTTCTTGCTACTGCTTAGCTTCCCGACTTATGTTTTAAAAATGTTTAGCTCGGACGATGCAAATTTATTAATTATTGGCAGAAGCGGACTTAGAATATTTATTTTATCGATGCCACTGATAGGTTTTCAGATTATTTTAGGGGCATATTTTCAAGCAGTTGGCAAGCCACTAAAAGCTATAATACTAACTCTGACACGCCAGATAATTTTCATTATACCGCTTGTGATAATTCTTCCTAAAATTTTTGGTTTGCAAGGTTTGTGGGCTTATGCACCAATTTCAGATTTACTGGCAGGTGTTTTAGCAACCACTTTCTTTATATCCGAGCTAAAAGTGCTAAGGCAAAAGCAATTGAAGTATGTGTAATCTAAAACTAAAGGGCTGCATTTGCAGCCCTGTTTTCACTTTCTGAGTTTATAATTATACATACTCTTTTATTTCAATTTCGCCTTTGGTAGCATAATAGACGCCTTCGGTTAGAGCTTGCATTTCGTCTTCACCAGGATAAATATGCACGGGTGCAATAAATTGAACGCGCTCGGTAATATAGTCAGTAATTGGCTTAGAACGTGCCATACCACCAGTGATAAGTATTGCATCAAGCTTGCCAGCAACTACAGGTGCCAGATAGCCAATTTCCTTCGCTACTTGGTAAGCAAGAGCAAAGAATACTTTGCGAGCATATTCATCGTTTTTCTCCATTGCGCGTATTTCAACTTCATAAGCATCGTTGGTGCCAAGATATGCTACAAAGCCGCCTTTGCCAGTAATCATTTTCTTTACTTCGTGAAGCTCGTATTTACCCGAGAAACAAAGTTTAACTAAATCGCCTGCTGGCAAGGTGCCTGTACGTTCAGGAGAGAAAGGACCTTCACCATCGAGCCCGTTATTTACATCAATCACTTTACCATTCTTGTGCAAACCAACTGTGATACCACCACCAAGGTGAGCAACAATAACCGTTATTTCATCATATTTTTTGCCGTGTTCACGTGCAAAACGTCTTGCAACAGCTTTTTGATTTAAAGCGTGGAAAATACTTCTGCGTGGTAGTAACGGATGCCCTGAAAAACGAGCCATTTCATCGAGTTCATCTACAACTACGGGATCAACAATATATGCTGGTGTTTCTTTACCTGTATTTTTTGCAATTTCGTAAGCTAAAATTCCGCCTAAATTTGATGCGTGCTCGCCTTGGATGCCCTTTTTTAAATCTTCAATCATTAGTTCATTAACGCGATAAACCCCACCAGGAATTGGCTTCAAAAGTCCACCTCGACCTACAATTGCATCAAGCGTATGGAGTTCTACCCCATTTGTTTGTAAAAACTCGATGATAATTTTTTTTCTAAAGTCGTATTGATGAATTATTGAAGGAAAAGGCGCTAACTCATCTGCACTGTGCTTCAAATTCTGCACAAAAACAGGATTTAAATCATCGTAAACAGCAATTTTAGTTGAAGTGGAGCCAGGATTTATTGAAAGTATTCTCATAACAATCTCCTAATTAGAAACTGAGGTTGATAGAGCGATAGATAGAAGCTTGCTTTTATCTGTATCTGCACGTGAAGTTAAAACTATCGGACATGCGGCACCTAAAATTGTCGCAGCAACAGTTGCATTCGCAAAATATGTGAAGCATTTATAGAGAACATTTCCAACTTCAATATTTGGAGCGAACAATAAGTCTGCATCTCCGGCAACTGGGCTTTCTATGCCTTTGTGTTGAGTTGCCTCCAAAGAAACTGCATTATCAAAGGCAAGCGGTCCATCGATCGTGCAGCCTTTAATTTGCTTGCGGCGGTTCATTTGAGTAATAATTGCGGCGTGCAAAGTATTTTCCATTTTTGGATTGACAGTTTCGACAGCTCCCAGTAGAGCAACTTTCGGATTTTCAACACCAAGTTTGTGGAAAACAGAAATTGCATTTTTAAGAATTGCGATTTTTTCATCCAAATTTGGAGCAATATTTTGTGCAGCATCGGTTAAAGCAATTACTTTGTGGTAGGCTGGAACTTCAAAGAAACCAATATGACTAAGCAAATCGTCCTTGCGTAAGCCCTGTTCTTTATTTAATACAGCGCGCAAGAAATCAGCAGTAGAGACAAGCCCTTTCATAAGAACCTGAGCCGCATTCTCACGAATGAGATTAACTGCTATTTTTGCAGATTTTGCTGGATCTTTTTCATCCACAATTTCAAGATGAGAAATATCAAGTTTCAATTCATCAGCATATTTCTTTATTTTTTCAGTGTCGCCCACTAAAATTGCATTTGCTATTCCTTCTTTTTCTGCAACAGTGATCGCTTGCAATACGGGTTCATCTTCGGCTGCTGCAACAGCTACTGTTCTTTTGGGACGGCTTTTTGCAATTTCTAAGAAAAGTTCTAAAGATTTGATAATCATTAGCTGTTCCTAAATTATTTTCTAATAATTTTTATTTTAGAAAGAATTTAAATATACATTATAAGTCATTAATTTAAAAGTTAATTCTTTTTATTAATCAACATTTATTTCCTTTAATTTAATTACTTTATTTTAATTAAAAATAAATTGAAATTAAAGGAAAATTCGAGAAATAATATAATTTATTTTGAAAAATTCTTTTTTCTTTGTAACTTTTGAATAGATTTAAGTTTTAATATAAAAACATAGAACTAAGCAAAAGGAGCATTTATGAAAAAGTTTTTTCCACTTTTAATAGCTTTAATAGTATTAGTTTCTGCTTGTAAAGAAGAAAAAGTAGCACTATCACCTGAGAGAGTGAAAATCGAGAAAGGCAAAGTTTTAGAAACTATTAAAGCTTTTCATTCAGCTTATGAGAAAAAGGATTTTGGTGCAATGATCCCAACGCTTGCAGGTGAGGTTGTATTTTTTGGTACTGACTCTGGTGAAGTTATTACAACGTTCTCGGACTATAAAAAGAAAATGCTTGAACAATGGCAAGAATACGAAGTAATGAAATATGGCGAACCTTATGATGTATTTATTGAAATGGATCCATACGGTAATTATGCCTCGATCATCTATGGTGTTCAATTATACGTCAAAAAAGGCAATTACGAAAACAACTATCAGATTAGAGCAGCAAGAACATTACGTCGTGAAAAAGATAACTGGGTAATTGTAAGCGGCATTGTAAGTATTCCACGCAGTCCAAATCCTACTACAACACAACAGCAAAGAACTAATGGAATGCAATAAAGATTTTTCAATTAGAAAAGGAAAGGCTGTCCCGAAAAGACAGCCTTTATTTATAATTTAGAATTATTCCTATGATGATCAAAATTAAGAACCTATTATTAAACATCTTGCTCAATTAAACTTTTTGCGATGCTTATAGCACCATCTAATGCATTTCCCTGAGGTGATATTATCTCGAAAATACCATGATTTGCAATTCTTTCTTTCAACATTTTAGCAAGTAAAGTTTCGGCGTCAATAATTCCGCCCATTAAAGCAACTTTAATTTTTTTCGATTTAAAGCTTTTCGAAAGAGCTATAGGTAATTCAAGCAAATGATCGGCAGCACGAGTAATAATATCAAGGCAAACTTCATCACCTGCGACAGCACATTCCATAACCGCCGGAGTTAAGTTATGGTATTCAAATGCTCTATCTTGGTAAGCTTTGACAATCGTGCGCGGCTTATCGAGATCAATAATTGGTGAAAATTCAGGTATTCGTTTGGTAAGGGCGGTTTGCTTGCCGCGACCATCCAAAGCACGCACAACGGCTGTAAGCCCTTCGCGACCTATCCAGGCTCCGCTACCTTCGTCGTCAAGTTCTATTCCCCACCCGCCGCAGCGAACCAACTTCTCTTTACCAACACGTGCTAAACCAATCGAGCCTGTGCCAACGATAACTATAATGCCCTCGCTTTTGCCAAGTGCTCCCTCCAAGGCAAGCTCGGCATCGCTTGTAACAAGAAGATCGCCCAGTTGAACACTTTGCTGACGTGCGAGAGTTCTCAAAAGCTGAGCAGATCGTTTTTTCTCCTCCTCCAGCCATACTCCTGCCAACCCCACGACAACGGCATCTATCTCGGAGGTTTCAATTTCCGCTTTATGGCATAAATCTAAAATTATGTTAAGTGTGCGCTCGCATGCTTCACCAACACCGACCGAACCAATACGAGCTGTGCCACTTGATGCGTGCGATATAATTTCGCTTTCACGAACAAGCACCCCACGAGTGTGGGTGCCACCACCATCGATCCCAATTATTGTATAATCACTGTTTAAAGACATACACAAACCAATATTGTTTGAAAAATCCCATTAAATTTAACAATTATTATGCCATAAAAAGTTAAGATATCGTGAATTTTAACCCTTTTCATTTCCAAATTGTAAGTCGTATAATTTCTTATAGTATCCATTCATTTGCATAAGTTCAGAGTGCGTCCCTTGTTCAATTATACGTCCCGAATGGAAAACATAAATTTTATCACAATTTATAACAGTAGAAAGACGATGAGCAACGATTATAGCAGTACGCCCTTCAAGTGAGGTTTCTATTGCTTGTTGGACAATTTTTTCTGACTCAGAATCGAGTGCTGATGTTGCTTCATCAAAAATTAGTATTTGCGGATTACCAACTATTGCACGTGCGACAGCAACTCGCTGGCGTTCCCCGCCTGAAAGGCTTGTCCCGCGATCACCTATTGGTGTATCGAAACCTTTTTCGAGCTTTTCGATAAAATTATAAGCATTTGCAAGCCTCGATGCTTCGATTATTTCTTCTGTTAAAGTGTGCTCCTTCCCAAATTTTATGTTATTTGCAACGGTATCGTTGAAAAGTATGTTCTC
>DAIPLL010000240.1:0-1597 GCA_036769265.1 Kapaibacterium sp. (SeqCode) | reverse complement strand
GTTGTGCCAACTTTAACAGAAGGACCGCGTAATGTGCCACCTTCATTATCAGCTGAACCCAATAATCCATTAAGAGCATGTATAGACATCGCTGTATAACTACCTCGCGGGGACATAACTGGACCAGGTCCTAACCAATGAATCACCTTCGGTGCTGCTTGCCCCATTTCGCGTGCGATCTGAATTATTTTATCCTTTTTAATCCCTGTAATTTGCTCAGCCCATTCGGGTGATTTATCTTTAAGTTCTATATTCCACCATTTCACTAAACCATAAGTATGCTTTTCTTGAAAATCGTCTTCTGATACAACTTGGTTAGGAATAAATTTATTAATTCCATCTTTAAAATCACCTACAAATTCCTTATTCCATAAGCCTTCTTTTAAAATTACGTGAGCAAAAGCAACAGCTAAAGCACCATCCTGACCTGGAATCACAGGTAACCACTCGTGACTTTTTGCTGCAGCAGCTGTCAGTATTGGATCAATAGTAACAACTTTGGCATTCTCCAATACTGAGCCCCACTTATTTAACATTCCTGGAACTATTCTATTGGAACGTATTGGATCAACTCCCCATAACACGATATATCGAGTGTTTAAAACATCATAATCCCTATATCCCCAATAGCCTTCTGTAAAAAAACTACCAGCTTTTTCTGCTTCTGCACAAATTGAACTATGAGAAAATGAATTTGGTGAACCCAAAATCTTGATCATAGAATTATATGGAATATTGTTTAAATATGGAGTATATCGACCTCGCAGAAACATAATTTTATGGGATTCGCCTGATGACCTTAAATCTAATATTCTTTCTGCTATTGTATTAATAGCCTCATCCCAGGTTATTGGAACAAACTGTGGATCGACACCGCGCCCTTTAATAGGATTAGTACGTTTCATTGGTACTTTTATCCTATCTGGGTCATAATTCTGACTTGGAATAAAGTGTCCTCTTGGGCAAACATAACCAGGATTAACTTTTGAATTTTGATTACCACGAACTTTCACAGCACGACCATTTATGACGTAAATCTCGATAGGGCACCAAGTGGTGCAACCTTGACAGGTAGAAGGCATCCATTTCCCAACTTCTTGTAAAATAACTTCATTCGTGTTGTTCTTTGCAAATACTTTAACAACAGGATTTGTTAAAGCTACTGTACCGATGCCTGCTATACCTATAATTTTTAGAAAGTCTCGCCTTTGTATTTTCATTATAACTCCTGAAATATATATTACTTACGTAAAAACAAGCTATACAAAATCAGTGCCACAAAGTTCATTTTTTATTAAATTCATATTACAATATAAGGTAAGTTTATACTAAATAATTTTTTAGGCATAACATTGCGATGAAATATACGATTTTTCGTATCAAAGCAACGATTTTTCGTCATAATGAATATTTAATCAACAATCCCATATTTTTCTAATTTGCTTCTTAAAGTATTCAGCGGAATTTTAAGCAATTTTGCAGCATGAGTTTTATTATAATTACTTTTTTGTAGTGCCTCCTTCAACAATTGAATTTCCAAATCGGCCAGAATTTCATTAAGAGATTTGCTCCCTATTTCATATTTCGTTATTTTTGA
>DAIPLL010000239.1:0-1605 GCA_036769265.1 Kapaibacterium sp. (SeqCode) | reverse complement strand
ATTAAAAGTAGGTATAATAGGACCTAATAATATAATTTTATCTGTATATCTAAGATACCGTCTAAAATATTGTGAAGCTTCTTCTACTAATTCAGCATTACTTGATTTAAATTCAACCACACAGAATCTAAAAAATGGTGGATATTGTGCAGCCATTCTTGTTTTTAATTCACTTTTATAAAAAGTATAATAATCATTCTTAATAACATTCTGTATAACAAAAGCATCTGTTTGACTTGTTTGTATAATTACTTCGCCAATTGTATTAGCTTTACGTCCTGCTCGACCTGCAACTTGCGACAATTGTTGGTAAGTTCGTTCATTAGCTCGGAAATTTGGTAAAAACATAAGTAAGTCAGCATTTATTACACCAACCAAGCTAACTCTATCAAAATCTAATCCTTTCGCCACCATTTGTGTGCCAACTAATATGTCCGTATCACCTTTTGCAAAACGTTCCAAGATTGCTCTATGCGAGCCTTTCAGTTTTGTTGTATCTAAATCAATCCGCTCAATTGCATAATCAATCTTATTAATTTCAAGAATTGAAGCAAGCTCCTCCTCAATTCTCTGAGTTCCAGCACCGATCTCTTTCATATGCGGATAACCACAAATAGTGCATCCTTTATTAGCTTTTTCTATGTATCCACAATAATGACATTGCAAATCATTCGTTGTTCTATGATAAACAAGCGAAACACTGCACTGGTTACACATCGGTATGTGCCCGCAATCATAACATTGAAGATACGTTGCAAAACCACGTCTATTTTGAAAAAGAATTATGCCTTCTTTTTTCTCAAGTTTTTCTTTTATGGAGTTTATTAAAACACCTGAAAACTCACCGTTCATCTGACCTTGCTTGCGGCATTCAATTGTATTTATTGCATATATTTTTGGCATTTGGGCTCCATCAGCACGCATTTTTACTTCCAAAAGTTTGTATTTTCCAGTTTCATAATTATAAAAACTTTCAATTGATGGAGTTGCTGATCCTAAAACAATCGTAGCATTTTCAAGCTTTGCTCTATAAACAGCAACATCACGTGCATTATATCTTGGGTTTGGAGCATCTTGCTTATATGTACTTTCGTGTTCTTCATCGACAATAATTAACCCTAAGTTACACAATGGAGCAAATACCGCTGAACGAGCCCCAATGATTATTTTTGTTTCACCTTGTCGTGCTTTTTGAAATGCTTTAAAACGCTCATAGTCTGACATCTTACTATGAAAAACAGATATTTGATTTGGAAATGCTTTAGAAAATCTATCTATAAGCTGTGGTGTCAGAGAAATTTCTGGCACAAGTATTAAAGCTGATTTATTTTGGGATATTGCTTCTTTGATTGTATGTAGATAAATTAGTGTCTTTCCACTTCCAGTAACTCCAAAATGTAGGAAAGTTTGAAATTTATTGCTTTGAATTGATTTATTAATTTCGATGACTGCATTTTTCTGTTCATCGGTAAGTTCCAATTTGAGTTCATTGGTTTTTGCTAATGAAGAACCTTGCACAATATATTCCTCTTTATCAATTATAATTTCATCAATAAAAATAATATTCTTTTCAACAAAATAATTTATAATGCTTTTACTGTATTC
>DAIPLL010000044.1:0-10086 GCA_036769265.1 Kapaibacterium sp. (SeqCode) | reverse complement strand
TCATCATATCTTTTTCAAGTTTTTCAAAACGTGATTCAAGAAAAGCTAAATCATTTAGGAAAAACTCATCTTCAAGCATTTTAATATCGCGTTCAATATCGACTGTTAAGTTTGGATGCGGAACAGTTGGGTCGTCGAAAGCTCGTACTACATGCAAAAATGCATCATTAGTTCGCACTTTTGAAATAAACTGACTGTTGAACATTGAGCTTGTTTTATCGGTTTTCTGGACACCAATTAAATCAACAAATTCTATTGTTGCGTTTACTTTTTTCTTTGGGTTAAATATTGCTGTCAAATTGTCAAGACGCTTGTCTGGGACTTTAACTATTGCTTGGTTAGTTTCTTTTTTAAAAGAAGATGAAGAGTCAATCTGAGTGTGAGTTAATGTTTGGAACAATGTTGTTTTACCAGAATAGGGGAGACCAATAATACCAATTTGCATATTATCACCATTTTTTACAAAAAAATATTATTGCAAAATTAACT
This sequence comes from Kapaibacterium sp. (SeqCode), assembly GCA_036769265.1. Classification (GTDB taxonomy): domain Bacteria; phylum Bacteroidota; class Ignavibacteria; order Kapaibacteriales; family UBA2268; genus JAKIZO01. The sequence goes on along the minus strand of DAIPLL010000044.1, from coordinate 9,597 downwards.
ATTTTGTTTGAGTAATGAAAAGTTTATTCAAATTCGAAACAAAATTCATAATTTAACGTATTCAAAATAAACATATTTATTAACATTTTGGAGATTTTATGTCGCAATCGCAAATACCAAATCAAGGTGCTTATCAGAACCCATATTATTACGGCAGACCTAAAAAACGTTCAAGCTGGTGGATACCATTGCTTATAATTGGTATAATTCTATTCATCGGTTTTGGCATATTTGCAATTATTATTGGAGTTGTTGGTTCAGCATTTGAAAAAGAGCAAGTAGTTGTTAAAGAAAATAGTGTTTTAGTTCTGAAGCTGGGCAATGTTCAAGAATATTCTCAAGGAAATCCACTTAGCTTTCTTTCTGGAATTAAACCGCAAATCGACTTCTTAGAGCTTCTCACATCCATTAGACGTGCAAAAGAAGACCCGAAAATTAAAGGAATTTTTTATGTAATTAAAGGCGAATCTGGAATTTCTGGTGCAAAAGCACAAGAACTACAAAAAGTATTGGAAGAATTTAAGGAAAGTGGGAAATTTATATATACTTACATTGAAACAGGTTCTGAACGAAATTATTTTAATGCACTTCCTTCAGACAAAATATTTATGATGCGTGAAGGAATGCTTGAAATGAATGGGTTCGGGGTAACATCATTATTCTTTAAGAATACTTTAAACAATATTGGTATTGATATTTATGTTCAGCAATACGAAGATTTTAAATCAGCTGCTGAAAATTTCAATAGAACAAAATTTAGCGACTCTGCTCGGTACCAGCTAAAAGCGTTAATCGATGCAATTAATGATAATTTTGTCAATTCAGTTGTAAAATATCGCAAATTAAATAAAGAAAAAGTCTTAGAAGCTTTAAGCAAAGGTATTTATACTGCTGATGAGCTTAAAAATTACGGTTTTATTGATGAAATTGCATTTGAAGATGAAGTTAAGGAAAAGCTTAAAGAGAAAGTTTTTGGGAATGCAAAAACAACAGAAAAATTAAACTTGATTGCAATAAATCGTTATGCTTCGAGCGAAGATGAGACTCCGAAAGACAAAATTGCCGATAAAAATAAACAAATCGCTATTATCTATGCTGTTGGACCAATAACACATCAAGCAAACGAAGGATTTAGCAATGAAACAAATGTTGTATCAAGTGAATTTATTAAATATCTCAAAAAAGCACGTGAAAATAAAAAAGTCAAAGCAATCATTATACGAATTGATAGCCCAGGCGGTTCTGTAATAGCATCAGATGAGATATATAATGAAATTTTGAAAACACGGAAAGTCAAGCCAGTTTATGCTTCGATGAGCGATATTGCTGCCTCGGGTGGATACTATATAGCAATGGCTTGCGATACAATTTTTGCTGAGTCGCAAACAATTACGGGTTCCGTTGGTGTTATATTTATGCTTCCAAATTTCAATAGATTGCTTGGGAAATTGGATGTAACAGTTGATACAATTTCAACTTCACCCTCGGCTAATTTCCTATCACCACTTTTACCAATGAAAGATAAAGACAAACAGCAGTTGCAAGCATTATCAAAAGAAGTGTATTATAGATTTGTTTCAAAAGCAGCTGAAAGACGTGGTAAAAGCTTTGATGAAATGCGTTCTTTGGCAAAAGGTCGTGTTTGGAGCGGTAAAGATGCTATGAAAATAGGTTTGGTTGATATGAAAGGAGGAATTTTGAGTGCAATCGATTATGCTAAAAAACAAATTGGAGTAAGCCCTGATAAAAAAGTTTTACTTGAAATTTATCCACGTCCTGAAGATGAAATAACAGCCATTTTAAAATATTTCGGTATCGAAAAACAAGAAGATCAATCAATAAAAATCAAATCACTTTCTAATGCTTTTAAAATTTCTTACAACGAATTAATGATGATGTGGACAATTTTACCTGAACAACTGCGTAATCAATTAATTTATACTTACCAAATGATTGAAATGTCCAAGAATGAAAAAGCTCTTTGGGCACTACCATATACATTAGAAATAAAATAAAACGACCAAAATAAAATAAGGGCTATCTCATTTTTGAGATAGCCCTTATTATTTGGCAAAAGTTTAAATTAATATTCTGAATAGAATTTCGAACGATAATCTTCTATTTTAGCTTTCTGTTTTACTGTTTGGAACCAGTTCCCATAGGCAGCTGATTTAGCTGATTGCCTTAATTGACGCATTTTTTCAACGTATTTTTCTTTAATTTCGTTATCATCTGGCACTTGTTTAGAATAAATTTGTGCGATATACCAACCATTTTCGCCCCGAATAGGCTCTAAAATTTTTCCAGTTGGAGAATTGAAAATAGAATTTGTGAAGTATAAGTCCATACCAACAGCAGGTACTTGACCATTGTTAGCAAGTTTTTCGAAATGTTTAACGTCATAATTTGTTACATTAGCTAAGTCACCAATGTTTTTAACTTCATTATAAATTTTTTCAGCTTTTTCTTTAAGCATATCGATTTGTTTTTTGCGGATTAAATTTCTGCGAATTTCTTTTTCGTAAACTGCTAAACTTGGCGCACCTTCTTTAACTTCATCGATTACTTGAATAATGACGATACCAGATTTTTTCATTTCTTTGGGTTTAGTAATTCCTCCAACCGGGAGATCAAATACTTCATTAGTCAAAGACCAATAGCCAAAAAGAGGGAAAGTTTTTGATATAAAATCAGTTGTATCAACACGTAAATTTAACTGTTTAGCAAGAGTATCGAATGACTTACCACCTTCAACTTGTTTAACAAAAGAATGTGCATCCATAAATAATTTGTTGCGAGTTGGATTTGAAATAGTGGGAGTAATTTTAATTTCACTGTATTTTAGCTCGTCAGATTTCTTATCCATAACTTTGATAATGTGATAACCAAATTGAGTTTCTACTGGACCAACGATTTGACCAACATTTGCACTGAAAACGGCATCTTCAAATGGTTTTACCATTCGACCTTTTCCAAAATAACCTAAATCACCACCTTGTGCTGCTGAGCCTTTATCTTGTGAAAGTTCTTGAGCTAATTTTGAAAAATCTTCACCTGAGCGGACTCTTTTTAGTATCTTTTCGGCTTCTGCTCGTGCACTGTCTTTATTATTACCGAAGCTAACAAGTATATGGCTTGCTTGGGCAACTTCATTTTCACCTGTACGGCGTCCATCCAGGCGGAAAAAATAAACACCATCAAATAATTTAACTGGACCTATTACCTGACGTTCTGAAGCATTTGCTAAATAAGTTGTTTTCATAGGATCAATGTCTTTCAAAAGCTTCCAGTCATTTGATGTTCCGCTGAATTCGCTAAGTTTTATTTCGAAAATGCTGTCTCTGGCTGCTATGTCAGTAGCTGAATTCAAGTCTTCCATAATTTTTTGGATACGTTTTTCAGCACGAATGGAATCATCTTTCGATGGCTGGATCGGAATAACAGTGTATTTAATTTTTCTTTGTTCTTCACCTTTATAGTAAATTTTATTTTTCTCAAAATAGTCTTTAATTTCCTGATCTGTTACTTTAATTTGGTCTGGATTTATATCACGATAACTTAAATGAATGAAACGGACGTCTGCAAAACTATTTTCATCTTTATATACATTTTTAGCATAAATTGGTGAAATCATACTACCAGCAGTTGTGATTGTTGTATTCAGTGCTTCATTCAATTTTTGAGAACGTAAGTAATTTTCTATTTTTATAAGATCATTTCGGAAATCATTGATTGCTTTTTCTCGCTCTTCAATTGGTATTTGATTAGGATCGCGTCCCATATATTTTACGATATTTTCAGGGTTAGTAATAAGATCGAGATAAATTTTTCGATTGAACTGACCTGCCGTATCAGTAAAAGAACGAGCCAAGAAATCAGGTGGATTTTCAATAAGGTTGTCGATGATTTCATCGTTTGTTACTTTGATACCAAGTTTTTCAGCTTCTTGTTTAATGATGATTTCAGTAACCATTTGATCCCAAACTTGTGTCATTATTTGGTTTTGGTCTATTTCAGCTTCGGGATCGTTCATTTGTGATCTTTGTTGTTCAATTGCTTGATTAACTCTATCCTGGAAATCTTTATATAATATTTTCTCACCATTGATATAAGCTATTGCAGCTGTTTGCGGATTGCTCCCTTGTTGTAAAATTGTTGAAATATCCGCATCGCTTGCCACCATAAATCCAACAAAAATAATTACAAATAATGCCAAAGCATAAGGTGAAATTTTTCTTATTCGTTCAAAAGTTCCCATTAATTTTATTACTCCTTTATTTATAATATTTACTATTAAAATTCATCAGAAACCAATACAAACTACAAATTTAATTATGAATAATGTAATTTCAAAATAATATAAATGATTCAATAAATAAAAAAGTAGTTAAAAATAATAAGTCCCCAGTATATTTAACTGAGGACATTATTATTTTTTTATAACTCAAATTTTATTTGAATATTTCTTTTTTGTAATATTTTGTATGTAAAAGATGGTGAGAAGTTTCACCAAGAGGTTTTCCTAAATATCTTTCGTATAGTCGTTTAATATCAGGATTTTCGTGGGATTTCCGCAGCTCTTTTCCTTCATCTTCTGCGTAAATTGCGGCAAGTCGCTTTTGACGAATGCTATCATCCGTGTAGCGAGGTTGCCCACCACCACCTATACAACCACCAGGGCAAGTCATTACCTCAACGAAGTGGAACTCTTCGCCATCTTGAATTTTTTTGAATAACGTTCGAGCATTAGAGAGACCATGAGCAACTGCTACTTTTAATTCGACACCTTCTAAGAAAGACCATTCTGGAACTGTTCCTTCAATTTTTAGTGTTGCAGTTTTTACACCTTCAAGTCCCATTAATGGTTCTATGTGAAGATTAGCCGTAGGCAGTTCACGTCCTGTTACAATCTCATAAACTGAACGTATGGCGGCTTCCATTACACCACCAGTATTTGCAAAAATATCAGCAGCACCAGAAGATAGACCAAGTGGGGAGTCCATTTTAGAGTCAGGTAGGGATTTAAAGTCGATACCAGCTTGTTTAATCATTTTTGCTAATTCTCTTGTAGTAAGGACATAGTCAACATCTTGAATCCCACTTGCATTCATTTCTTCTCTTTGGCATTCAAATTTCTTAGCTGTGCAAGGCATAACTGAAACAACAATAATTTCATCAATATCTTTGCACATCATTTCGGCATAATATGTTTTGGCAAGTGCACCAAACATTTGTTGTGGTGATTTGCAAGTCGAGAGATTATCAATATAATCAGGATAAAAATATTCTACAAAATTAATCCATCCAGGAGAACAGCTTGTGAACTGTGGTAATGCAACTTTTTTCCCGTTTTGGATTTTATCTTTTAGTCGCATTAATAGTTCAGTTCCCTCTTCGATAATTGTCAAATCTGCTGTGAAGTTTGTATCGAAAACTTTGTCGAAACCTAACTGCTTCAAAGCAGTAACCATTTTACCAGTTACCAAAGTGCCAGGCTCGTATCCGAAACACTCACCCAGTGCGGCGCGAATAGCGGGAGCAGTTTGTACGATAACCATTTTAGTTGGGTCATCGATTGCTTTCCAAACTTCATCAATATGGCTACGTTCAGTAATTGCTCCAACTGGGCAAACAGCGGCACATTGTCCGCATTGAACACATGCAACAGTATCCAAATCAGACATAAAAGCAGGGCTAATCGCAGACGAAAAACCTCTACCTTGTGGGAATAAAGCTCCAACAGCTTGAACTTCATTACAAACTGTAACGCATCGGCGGCATTTTATGCATTTACCATTATCACGAACCAAAGCGGGTGTGGATTTATCAATAAGTTGTTTTGTTACTTCACCTTTTAAGCGGATGTCCTCAATCCCCATTTGAAAAGCAAGGTTTTGCAATTCACAATCATTATTTCGATCGCAGGTTTTGCATTCACCATTATGTTCGGACAGGAGCAATTCAACAACTGTTTTTCTTGCAATGCGAGCACGTTTCGTATTAGTGAAGACTTTCATACCATTTTGAACTGGTGTCGAGCAAGAAGCAGCGAGTGATTTGCCTCCTTCAATTTCAACTAAACATACGCGGCAAGCACCGAGTGGTTTTTTGCCTTCGAAATGACAAAGAGTTGGAATGTTAATTCCGACTTTTCTTGCTGCTTCAAGTACAGTAGTTCCTTCTGGAACTTCAATTGAGATATTATTTATAGTTAATGTTATCATTTCATTCTCCAAATTAATGTCCATAATCACATCTTAAACATCTTTTGGCTTGACGGATTGCTTCGGCTTCTGTATAAGATTGTTCAACTTCATTGAAGTTGTTTCGTCTTCTATCCACCGATAGCAATGGCATTTTTACACGTGGGTATGGGGCAGGATCCGCATCTGGATCGAACAAAGTGTCGTTAGGTTTTTCTTCTCGCCAGAAAGCGTGATTTTCACCAGTTAAATAAGTATCAATTCCAACAGCGGCTCTTTCTCCGGCAGCAATTGCCTCGATAACAGTTCTATCTGAATTACCCACAACAGCAACATCACCACCTGCAAACAACCAAGGAATTGAAGTTTGCTGAGTTACTGGATCAACTATAATATTTTCGTTATTGTTCATCTTTAATTTAATTTTTTCAAAAATTTCGGGATTTTCAATGGCTTGACCAACTGCTAAAATCACCTGATCGCAATCAACTACAAAAGTCTTATCTTCTTTGATCGGACGGCGGCGACCGGAGCGATCAAATTCGCCAAGTTTCATTGGTGTACATTTCATTCCAACAACTTTCCCATTTTCTGTTAATATTTCCTCTGGATTAGTAAGTGGCATTAAAGTGATACCTTCTTGCAATGCTTCATCAATTTCCTCAACATAAGCAGGCATTTCATCTTGGCTACGTCTATAAATTACAGTAACCTTTTCTGCACCTAAGCGAATTGCTGAACGTGCAGCATCAAATGCGGCATTTCCACCACCAACTATTACTACATTTTTGCCAACAGGAACAGAACCTCTTAAATTATATGTTCTCAAAAATTCCATTGCAGTTGTAACGCCTTTTGCATCAGCACCTTTAATATCTAAATTAATACTACCGGCATTCCCAATTGCAAGGAAAACAGCTTTATATCCATCTTCAATAAGATCTGATAAAGTAAAATCAACACCGAGTTTCTTACCAGTTTGAATATCAACACCTAAGTTTTCAATCATACGGATTTCACGAGCCAGAGTTTCTCTTGGTAGTCTATATGCTGGAATGGTTTGAACGAGCATACCACCGGGACGTTGTTCAGACTCGAACACGTGGGGTCTATATCCAAGACGTGCTAAAAAATACGCACAAGATAAGCCTGCTGGTCCAGCACCGATAATTGCAATTTTAATCTTTGCATTTTTTTCATTTTCGCGAACTTCAGGAACTTGAATTGTAATTTCTTGATCCACCATAAATCGTTTTAATGCACGAATTGAAACAGGCGCATCTAAAGTTGCACGGCGACATTTATCTTCACACGTATGGAAACAAACCCGAGCACATACAGCTGCAAATGGGTTACGTTCTCGGTGAAGACGTAAAGCTTCAGCATAACGTCTTTCTCCGATAAGCGATACGAAACCAGGTATATCGACACCTGCTGGGCAAGCACTTTGACATGGGGCACGCACCAATCCACGACATACTCCGGCTTCGCAATGTTTTTTCAAAATATGTGATTCATACTCATGGCGAAAATGACGTAAAGTAGATAAAACAGGATTTGGAGCAGTCTGACCTAAACCGCAAAGCGAAGTATCACAGATTTGCTGACCTAATTCAATTAAAAGTTCTATATCTCCTTCCTGACCTTTATTATCAGTTATTCTCTCTAAAATTTCGAGCATTCTTTTTGTCCCAACACGACAAGGAACACATTTACCGCAGGATTCTTCTTGAACAAATTCAAGGAAAAATTTTGCAACATCTACCATACAGGTGTCTTCGTCCATAACGATAAGCCCACCCGAGCCCATAATTGCACCAAGCTCATTTAGTGATTCATAATCAAGAGGAACATTTAAGTGTTGTTTTGGAATACATCCGCCTGATGGACCACCAATTTGAGCGGCTTTGAATTTTTTGTCATTTGGGATTCCATTACCTATGTCGTAAATCAGTTCGCCAAGCGGTGTACCGATGGGAACTTCGACAAGTCCAGAGTTATTTATTGCTCCAGCGAGTGCGAACACTTTTGTGCCTTTGCTTTTTTCAGTGCCATATTGAGCAAACCAATCACCACCCTTAAGTAAAATAACAGGAACATTTGCATAAGTTTCTACGTTATTTAATACTGAAGGTTTATCCCATAAGCCTTTTTCCGCTGGGAATGGTGGACGAGGTCGAGGTTCACCACGTTTTCCTTCAATGGAATGAATAAGAGCAGTTTCTTCACCGCAAACAAAAGCACCTGAACCCATTCGAATTTCGATATCAAATGAAAAATTGCTGCCGAAAATATTTTTACCCAAAATTCCACATTGACGTGCCCTATCTATAGCAATTTGTAAACGTTCGACTGCAAGAGGATATTCTGCACGTACATAAATATAACCTTGGCTTGCACCAATTGCATATGCACCGATAGCCATTCCTTCAATAACACTGTGCGGATCTCCTTCCAAAATTGAACGATCCATATAAGCACCGGGATCACCTTCGTCGGCATTACAAAGCATATATTTGACGTCGCTTTTATTTTTCTGAGCAAAAGACCATTTAAGCCATGTAGGGAAACCGGCACCACCTCGACCACGTAATCCAGATTTTTTCATTTCGTTGATAACATATTCTGGGCTGTGCTCAGTAACGACTTTTGCAAGTGCAAGATATCCATCTTTTCCAATGTATTCTTCGATACTTAAAGGATTAATTTCACCGCAATTGCGTAAAACAATTTTAACTTGGCGACGGAAAAAATCAATATCTGTCATTAAAGGTATTGGTTTTTCGGTTGCTTCATCTTTCCAGCAGAGATGTTCTAATATTTCACCATTTAAAAGATGTTTCTCAACAATATCTTTTGCATCCTCTGGTGAAACCCCCTGATAAAAGACTTTATCCTTTGCAGTAACAATAACAGGTCCACGTGAGCAAGGTCCTAAGCATCCTGTTTCAACAAGAAGAACTTTATCGTCGATACCTTTTTCTTTTAATTCCTTTTCAATTGCGGCTTTAACGTGCAAAGAGCCGGAAGCAATACAACCACCACCAGCACAAACTAATATTTTATCAGCGATTTCATAACCGATTTTTAAATTTTCGTTTCGGACGGCATCGCCGATTCTGATTAGTTCATCTATGCTATTTATTTTTTCAGCCTTTATCATCCTGCTTTCTCCTTAATTGTTGTCAATTCGATGTCTCGGTAAAATTCAATGATTTCTTTTACTTTCTCAGGCTTTACTCTTTGATGTGTTTCATCGTTTACCATAATAACTGGTGCAAGTCCGCAAGCACCAAAACAACGTCCAACATCAAGTGAGAAAAGTCCATCATTTGTTGTACCTCCTGACCATCTATCTTCTTTTTAAGTGGAATATTGTTTTTGTGCAACCAAT
>DAIPLL010000238.1:0-1623 GCA_036769265.1 Kapaibacterium sp. (SeqCode) | reverse complement strand
ATCAATCTTTTCGAGTTGAGATGGAGCACCGAATTCAGCAGTCATAACGTATAGCTTCAGATCACTTATTTCGGCAACTTTGCTATTTCCCTGTCCAATGCCACTTGTTTCAACAAAAATGAGATCATAACTGAAAGCTTTGGCAAGTTTTATTGCATCATAGAGACTTGATGAAAGCTCATTTTCGTTCTGACGTGTAGCAAAACTACGAAAATAAACACGATCGTTGTAAATTTGGTTATAGCGAATACGATCACCTAATAAGGCACCACCGGTTGTGCTTTTAGTTGGATCAACTGCAAAAATTGCAATTCTTATATTATGTGTATAGCTACACAATCTGCCTACAATTTCATCAATAACTGAGCTTTTACCGCTGCCACCTGTGCCCGTTACACCTATTACTACTGAATGATTTAATGCTTTTGGAGCAAGTAGTTCACGCAATTGACGCAGTTGTTCTTCTGTTCCATTTTCTAGGACTGAAATTAATTTTGAAAAAGCTATGATATCATTATTTTTGCTAAACAATTTACTAATATTAGTAGCTAACTTCTTTTTTTTAGTTATAATACGATTCATTATATCATCTGCGATTCCATCAATACCGAGCTTTTGACCATCAGTAGCGTGGTAAATGCGTTCAACACCATATTTTTCGAGATCTGCAATTTCGCTTGGAAGAATTACGCCTCCACCACCACCAAAAACTAAGATATCGTCGCTTTGAAGTTCTCTTAGTTTATCAATTGTGTAACGGAAAAATTCGTTGTGCCCACCTTGATAAGAACTAATTAAAATTGCATCTGCATCTTCTTCGATAGCTGTTTTAATAATTTCAGAAACGGAGCGATTGTGCCCCAAGTGGATTACCTCAGCGCCACGTTTTTGCAAGAGACGGCGGAATAAATTGATGGAAACATCGTGCCCATCGAATAGAGCTGCTGCAGTAACAACACGAACTGGCATAATGAACTCCGCATTATTTCAAAATGTGTCTTGCAATAACTAAACGTTGAATTTCGCTTGTTCCTTCGTAAATTTCAGTTATTTTGGCATCACGATAGTATCTCTCAACATTGAAATCTTCCGTATAGCCATAACCACCATGAATTTGAATGGCTTTTCGAGCGGCATCCATCGCAACTTCAGAAGCTTTAAGCTTAGCCATAGCAGCAAAAGCAGAGTAATCCATCTTTTTGTCCTTCATAAGAGAAGCTCGATAGGTAAGAAGCCAAGCGGCATCGTATTCAACTTTCATATCTGCAAGCATCCATTGAATAGCTTGAAAATTTGAAATAGGTTGGTCAAATTGATAACGTTCTTTACTGTACTTGACAGCATCTTCAAATGAAGCACGAGCAATTCCAAGAGCTTGTGCAGCAATTCCAAGGCGACCGCCATCGAGAGTTATCATCGCGATTTTGAAACCTTGATTGACTTCACCCAGGCGATTTTCATCAGGAATTTCGACATTATCAAGAATTACTTCGGCTGTAGATGAAGCTTTGATGCCGAGTTTTCTTTCGATTTTTCCAATTCTATAACCTGGAGTCTCTTTTTCGACAATAAAAGCAGTAACACCTTTGGTCTTTTTTTCTGGATCTGTCGAGGCAAGCAAAA
>DAIPLL010000237.1:0-1626 GCA_036769265.1 Kapaibacterium sp. (SeqCode) | reverse complement strand
CCATTAATTGGAGAAGAAGGCTGGAATAATGAATAAAATTAATCTATTTGTAATTGCTGGAGCAACAGCATCTGGAAAAACTGAATTAGCTTTAGCATTAAGCGACTACTTACCAATTGAAATTATTTCCGCAGATTCTCGCCAAATATATAAATATATGGATATAGGGACAGCTAAGCCAACATCAGATGAATTAAAACGAGTTCCACATCATTTTATAGACATTGTAAATCCAGATGAGTTTTATTCAGCTGGAATTTTCGAAAAACAAGCTGATGAAAAAGTTTTAGACATAATTAGCCGAGATAAAATTCCTCTTATAGTTGGTGGTTCAGGACTTTATATAAAAGCTCTTTGTGAAGGCTTTTTTGAAGATGAAACCGATAACGAAGAGCTATTAAAAATACGTTCTGAACTTGAAAAGGAATTGCTCGATAAAGGCAGAATGGCACTTTATAATGAACTTCTTTTGATCGACAAGATATCAGCTGAAAAGTACAGCGATATGAATCCTCGACGGATAATACGTGCCTTAACACACTATAGGTTAACAGGAATACCTTTTTCAGTATCTCATAAAGAACAAATGAAATGCAAAAACTATTTTTGCCACTATTTCGCCATAGATTTACCACGAAACATACTTTACGATAGAATAAATAAACGAACATTGCTTATGTGGCAAAATGGTTTACTTAGAGAGACTGCTAACTTACTTGAAATGGGATATTCTGAAAAACTCAATGCTTTAAATACTGTAGGATACAAAGAAACAATTCATTTCATAACAAATTAAACCTGTAAACAAAATATGCTTTTATAATCAACAAAAACTTAATGAAATTATGAACACTAATTCTTCTTTTTAAAATTTCTTCAGCTGGAATTTTTTCTATTTTAGAAGTTAAAGCCCGATAATAGAAATAAGCTGTTAGAACTGCAAAACGAGATTTACCAGGCAACTTCTTTATGCCAATTTTAGCAGCTTCAAAATCATAAAGTATATCTTGTATTAATTCTTTTTTCACTTCTTCAGTGAAATCGTTTTCGACAAGCTGAGGAAAATACGTTCTATTTAAGTCATTTGCATCAAACCGCAAATCACGTAAGAAATTCACCTTTTGGAAAGCAGAACCCAACCGCATTGCAGGTTCGCAAAGCTGGCGATATTTCTCTTCATCGCCATCAACAAATACTCGCAAGCACATAAGCCCTACAACATCAGCCGAACCGTAAATATATTGCTTTATTTCTTCGGTTGTAGTATATTTTTCTTTTTCCAAATCTCTTCTCATACTCCATAGAAAAGCATCGATTTGATCCTGCGGTATTTTATATTTTTTTACAGTCTTTGCAAAAGCAAAAAGCACAGGATTACAACTAATTTGATTTTCAAGAGCATATTTTAAGTCGTCTTCGAAGTCTTCTATTAATTTCTTTTTATCAAAGTTATGAAAAGTGTCAACAATTTCATCAGCCAGCCTGACAAAACCATAAATTGCATAAATAGCATCCCGCTGGTCTTTATCAAGTAAGCCAGTCGCAATGGAAAAAGATGTACTGTATGTTTTAGTTATAATTTTGCTTATTTCGAATGATATTTTTTCGTATAGTTCGATCATATTG
>DAIPLL010000043.1:0-10161 GCA_036769265.1 Kapaibacterium sp. (SeqCode) | reverse complement strand
ATATTGGAATTATTTGTAATTGGATTTGGTTTAATTTGCAATATTTTTATCTCGCAGTTGCAAGGTTCTGGCTCTTCTTTTACTCCAACAGTTGAAATATCAAAATTCCCAACAAGCAAATACTGATCTTTTCCACCATAAAACTGCTCAAAGAAAACGTCGTCTTCGCTCATATCTGGTGGTGTCTTTGTTGCCATTTTGAAAATTGGAACATTTTTTAAATCGTTCGGTATATAATCTGGTAGCATTACCATACGATCCAATTCGTCGCTTTCTGTAATATTTATAGCAGGAGACCAAGTGCTTTCTGATGTGTTTCTGATTGATACAAATACATCCGTCGTCCTAAATGTTCCCCTATCAGGATCATAATCAATTAGCCCAACCCATTTTACTAATAAGTAACGACCGTCAACTGTTCTGGTTATATCCAATTCGTTATCGTTCCAATTTTCACGCCCACCTTGAGAATTGGTAATATCTTGATAAAGTATCCAACCGCCTATATCTTGTGCAATTGGATAAATCTTCCACTCGCCTGTGGAATAATTATAATTTGCCTCAACTACATATGTTATTGTTTTCCCAATACCAAATGCGTGTAATTTTATCACAGTTGACATATAACTTTTGCCGTTAAGCTCATAGGTTGTAAAGCCTTTGTTGTCGTATAATAAAACAGCACTATCACGCGGATGCCCTTTCGATGTAATGAAGTTGTTCACAACAGACCAAGGGAGCAAGACAAATTCGGACCAACTTTCACCTTTATTAGTAGAGAAAGAAAGTCCAACAGTATTTCTTCGTATCTCGTATGATTCAAATCCACCGAAAGCAGCAAGGCAAAGATTGCCATTGCCGAATTCCTTTAAATCAATTATTTCGTTAGTGCGATATCCTGGCTGAGCAGTGCGAAATTTATAGCTGGACCAAGCTGGCGGAATAATATGGCGAATACTATTTTCGCCTAAGTCGCTTACGATACGCAAACCAATATGATTTGCATTAGCAACATCTTCCTGATTTGTCGGAGATATTCTTCCAACAATAATATGATAAAAACCCTCGCCATCATCAGTTGTATGTGTATAAACTCTCGAATCTATCCCCCATTCCAATCCCGAATAACCTCTTACTTCCTTTGAATGACGAATATTCACTTTCCCATAATCTTCATTCCAGAAACCAACAATGTTACCAGTCCAAACGCTTTGCTTTTCTATTACTCGTGGAGCTGTATAACCAACCGCTAACTTATTTTCAAATACAAATGGATGAAGGCTCGGATAGCGTGCTTCATCAAAATTGCTTTCAGCTTTATCATAAAGAAGTTTTGCTGGCTCCCAAGTTTTACCCCAATCCTTTGAAATTCTTAAAAAAAGATTATTTTTCGTGTTGTTACCTACATAATTTGGATAACGATCGTTATCTACAAAACCACGTTTAATTGTAACAAGCTGCCCCGTAGTTGGTTCATATTTAATAGCTTTATTTGTCATCATATTGCCATAAGAATAGACATTAGCAAGCGAATCGAACACAACAAATTTCGATGCCGCTTGCTTGCGATAGCTGAATTTATCAAGTTTGATGTTTTCAACTCCAACAGTAGCAACCTCGATTGGTCTTTCGGGCGAAGGATATTTTTGAGTATATATAACTTCCGCTGTTAGATTGTTAAAAACAATTGCAGAAGCCAATAATATAATTAAAGCAGTAGATTTAATTGTCATAATCTACTCCATTTTTTGTTAATAAATGTATTTAGTATTTCAATACACATTTTTCAAATATACAAAAAAAATTTATGAATAATAAAAAATGTGAACTTTATGTTAATAAAGTTTTAACTGTAAACCATAAATTAGCCCACCAGTTGTAATATACTTAGCTTTTGCATTATGCATTAGCGCTTCGAAAGTTTTAAGTTCGCCACCAAATTTTAAGTAAATACCATTATATAGTTCAAGCTCGCTCATCAATCTTGTATAAGCTAATGCACCGTTGCCCGAAAGCCCTGCACCAAATCTACTGTTTAAATTTAATATGTTATAATCTAAAATATTATAATCAATAAATGTAGATATCCAATATTGCCGATATTTTTGTTCCAAATTTATCGGTAAATTTATGTAACCAGCTGATTGCTCAGCCCAGTTGCCTATTTCCAATTTCGAATTTAGTGCCCCACCTGTGGATATTGGCACTTTGATTATAGTTGTCCGATCGTAATTATAGCTGGTGTAGCCAAATTCAAGACCGACAGATACTTTTTTATCAAAATTGTATCCAATGCTTTGCGAAAGCGTTGCAAATGGCTTGTTTTTATAACTGCTTGTTGAGAAAATCGTGTTTAGCACAACTGGTGTATTGAGATTTTCAAACATTGGTAAGTTCAACATCGGTTTTAGTCTGTTTTCTGTATATATATTTGAGCGAACCAAATTAGAGGTAAATGCATTAATTTTGGCAATTGTAGGTGAAGAATTAATTGCATTATTAAAGTAGCTATTTATATTATTGTTAGAATTTATTTCGTTTAAAACAATAGATTTATCAGAACTAATATCAGTTGGAATTTCATTATTTATAAACGAATTAGCTTCAATTGCATCCTGGTTCGATGCATACACAACTGGCGTATTTGAGGTACTATTTATAGATTTCTCTTTATTTTGAGTATTAAGTACAAAAGATTTATTATTCTTGGTTTGGAAATTTTTTGAGTTTAACTGATCGGATGCGATCATTACATCATTATTTTGTTTAGTCAAATTCGAATTTCGGGAATTGACAATGCTTGATTGAGTACTTTTTTCAACAAATGGATTTCTAAAATCAGTTATAAAATAGATTGCGACAAAAATGAAAATAGCAAAAACAAACGAAAAACGAGGCAGCCAAGCTATAATCCTGCGTTTTTCTTTGGACCGAGCTTTGCTATTGTCTTCTGCAAGAATACGCATAAGCACAAGATCTTCGGTATTAACAAGAAGATCGCTCGGTGTTTTAATCATTGAAGCATCTTCACGAATTGTGGCATTGATTAGCACAGCTGCGTCGAAATCAGCTTTCGCATCGGGATTTTCCTTTAACATTTGACGCAGCTCGATATCATCGTTGTAAGATAATTCGCCATCAAGGTATTTCGATATTAAATCATCAAGTTTCATTTATTTCCTTTACAATTGGTTGCAACATTTTACGCAGAAGCAAACGAGCACGATGCACACGCACCTTTGCAAGTGAAAGCTCAATCCCAAGTATATCGGCAATTTCCTGATAGGAACGTTCTTCATATTCACGCAAAATCAATGCTTCACGCAGCGAAATCGGCAGCTGTGCGATTGATTTTTCGATAAACTCTCGCATACCAATATCGCTCGATGGCATTCGCATCTGACCATGGTAAATTTCATCAAACACTTCGTGTTCCTTGCGGGCACGAATGTGGTTCAAGCAAGTGTTTCGTGCTATTGTGTACAGCCACGCAGCGAAATTATTGCCACGGAAACTTTTACGGTTCTCGTAAACCTTTATGAAAATTTCCTGAAATGCGTCCTTAGCAAGCATCGAATCGCCGAGCATACGCAAGCAAAAGCGATAAATATTCTGCTGATATTTATTGTAAAGTATGCTGAAAGCCTCCGCACTGCCTTTTTTCAAGTCCTCGGCTGCTTGAAGCAGTTCTTCATCGCTTGCTATATGTTTGCTCGTTTTGAACATTTGCCTTATTCTGTTTCATTCAGATCTTAGACATAAGTAATTTTAAAAAAGTTACAACCATTTTTGCAATTTATAAAAAAACAAGGATGCTGCTTTAAGGAAATAAGCAAAACATCCTTGTTTATAAAGCAAAGACTTAATTTCCATTCGAGCTTGTGTCTCTTGTACCTATAAGTTTTTCATACAAGAACAAAGAGACGATACAAAGAACGCCAATGCCTGCAAAAATCAGCCAAAGTTCCGAAGGATGAGCATATTGCGCAACCTGCTCTTTTGTAAGCCCAATTGTTTCGGCAGCTGCGAGAGCTTCGTTAATTGTTGCTCTTGGCGAAAGTGTAATTCCAGAACCGCTTGCTGCCAGTTGCTCGCGTATAAATTTTATCATTGGATTATCAATGAACGCAACATAAAGGAAAGCTCCAACTATCCCACCGATTGATGAACCGAAAAAGCCGTAAAGGAAGCCAAATCCCATATATGTCGCTTTTTTATCGGGCGGTGCAATCAGACCAAGATATGAAATGTATTTCGGATGAGCTGTCATCTCGCCAATGGAAAAAATGAAAATACCTACAATAAACACCCAAATACTCGTGCTTATCGAAAGAATTGCCATACCGAGAGTTGCGATTGTAATTCCAGCTATCATCGTTGGGAAAGCTTTTGCTTTCCGAACTATCGCTGATACTACTATTTGCAGAAGTATGATTGTCAATGCATTTATTACTGTAACGTGCTCTACATCAAACTGCCAATTTATTCCAAATGTGCTATATACAAAATTATTCAGCGGTGTCGCATCAACAAAAGCCTTAACATACCAAAGAACACTATCGAACATTTGGAAATATAGTATCCAGAATAACGAATAAATAAAAATAAAAAGTATAAAGCGCCAATCTTTGAAAACAATTGCGATTTTCTCAAAAATTGCTTTAATTGCTTCGCCAAGCGATTCCTTCGGTTTTTCGTTTTGCTTCGGTTCGCGGAAGAAAAGCAATGTTGGTATTACCATTGCTCCCGTGAAAATTGCCGAAGCTATCATTACATAACTCCAATCAATTGATTTTAGATATGGCACTAAGAACATTGGGAAAAGAAATGCACCAAGGTTTATTGACCAATAAAAGATACCGAAGCCAACCGAGGAGGTTGTCTCATCAGTTAACTTAGCTATTGTCCCCGAGATTATCGGCTTGAATGTGCCGGCACCCAGCCCCATTATCACCAGCGAAAAGAATACAGCCGCATAAGATGTCGTCTGACTTGTGAGAAAATACCCTATACCAAGCAACGAGAATGCAACCATTAACGTTCTTCTGTATCCCATTCTATCGGCTATCGCTCCTGCTAATATCGGCAAAAAGTAAAGCAACGGCTGAATTGTCCCTTTAATCAATCCAACACTTTCTTTTGTAAAATTAAGTTGATCTGTAAGATATACTGATAGTATGCTCATCATCCCATAGTATGAGCCTCGTTCGAAAAACTCGAACATTATCACAAGCCAAAACATTGGCGGAAAGCTTTTTAGCGAAATTTTTTTCTTTTCTTCTGTCATATCTCAAATCAAATTATGAATAAAAACTTATTTAACAATTCAAGATAAGAATTAAATTTTTAAAAGTAAAATTATTTTTAAATGAATTTTTATTAATAATTAACTATAAATTTACCGAATACTGGCTCAAAATATATCTCACTTTCAGCATATATTCCGTAATAGTAAACACCGCTTGGAAGCAGGTTGCCCTGCATATCTACGTTATCAAATATTATCTCGTTCTCTCCAATGGATGCATACGTATGAAATTGCTTCACTTTTTGCCCATAAGTGTTATAAATTTCGACACGCAATTTTTGAGTTTTTTCGGGTGATTGAATGTATAATTTAAGTTTTGAGATATATTTTGTTGGGTTTGGGAATATGTAATTATCTGAAATTACACCATTTTTTGCTATTTTTAATATAAATTTTACTGTATCTCTGTTTGATGAAGCATCGGAGAAATAAATTAACACAGAGTTGTCACTTTCTTTGAGTGTGTCGGGAATAATAGTCAGTCTTGCTTTGAGTGGACGTGTCGCACCAAAGGTTTCCATTGTGTATTGCTTGCAACGCTCGGGAGTCTGCATTACACCGTTTATTCGCACCAGTATGTCGCTTTGCCGCACAATCGGAAGAAGTGAGTTATCATAGAGCTCCACTTCTATTACTGGCTGGTTCGAAATATAATCACCGGTCTTGACACTTTTTCCATCGAATTTTGCAATTATCCAAGGTTTTATCGTATCTGATACAGTTTTAAATCTTAATTTCTTAATATTGTTGAATGTGAATTGCTCTTGATTTTTTGTTCGAATTGCAATATTTGCTTGCACCTCACCGCTAAGTTTTTCGGTTGGAATTAAAAGATCAGCAAAGATACTATCGTTTCTTTTAATTCTGTTTAAAAAATCAATATTGTATGTTTGTGCTTCATTAAAGTTATCTTTAAGCTCAATTTCTGCAAAAATTTTATCTGCATCAGTGCGTAGCGATATGTTCCTTATTTTAAGCTGGATATGTGCGGTGTCGCCACGTAAAATATCTGGATTGCTTACATTTGCTGATGCAAGCAAAAGTTCCTCCGTAGGCTGAAAATCGACCAATATAGTATCAATTTTGTTGTTATTTGTATAAAAATCTTTTTTTATTTTTAACGTTTTTTGCATAAATGGGAATTTTTCGGCTGGTATGTTCGATAAATCAAATGTCCCGAGACCTAACAAAGTTGTATCTTTTGATGCTAATTTATCTTTTGAAATAAATTTTAAGTGAGTTTCAAAATTTTCGTTTTTGTCGAATCTACCAGTTATTTTGAAAGAGTTCCATTTTCTTGCTGGCGACTCGCAATCAAACATTGCCGAGCCTTCGGTTGGGAAAAAGGTCAGCTTGCCTTGCACGGCAGCACTATCGAAATCATTTATCGCTTCGATGATGTTCGCCATATATTTGCCGCCGGCATATACAAAAGACTTATTAGAAGCAAGATTTGTTGCTACTTTGGAATTATATATCGTCGCAAGCAAGCTACGAAGGCTATCGATGTACGCAAAATCTACTCTCGGAACAAGCTCCTCGAATGCACGGAAGGACTGGTTGCAGGTTGCAATGAGAACGTAATCATCCACGCTTACGCTATCACGCAGTAAGCGGACAAGCTGACGTGCATCTTCGGCGTGCTCCCATGTGTCGTAGCGATAGTATCGCCCCTTGGGATTACGCTGATTCTTAGGAATAACAACGACATTAAATCCACGATAGTAACGATGATCTATGTAAATATCTTTCCCAAGTGTGATATTTACCCAGCTATCAAATTCTCCTGTTGGAACACCGTTTATACTTAGAAGCGAAAAATTAATAGCTGGATTTTCCACCTGAAGAGTGTTTTCGGTAATAGTTGCACCGTCGAAATTTACATCAGAATAATCCGTTTTGTTTGCAAATCGTAATTGCGTTTGCTCAATTGAATTATTCTTTGCATAAAATGGTGTATGCGAATAATAACCAACTGCTCCTGTTGATAAATCATCAACCTTATAACGCAAAATGTATGATTTGGCGTCTTCAAGTTGCAATTGTGGTTTCCAGTCCAAATATCCATCATATAATTTAATTTCATTGAGATTTGATCTTGCAACAACGCTTGTATCATTCCCAAAAATACTGATTATTTGAATATCGTAGCTGACCTGCTTATTGCTAAATGTATTGATAAACCGAAACACTGGATTATTGCTTGAAACATTCCAGTTAGATTGTGGATCCAAAGGAATAATATTCTGCGCATAGACGTAAAATGAAGTGGAAAGTGAGTTATCTGCAAAGTTTTTATCCTGGAAATCAACACCAGAAGCAAAAAGTTCTACGAAATGTTCCCCAGCCATATTTTCAATAGGCAATTCGAACTGAAAATCAATTTTATTGCAAACTATATTGAAATTTTGAAATAGTGTATCAGTTTGATTTTTGTATTTTCGAATTAATCGCACATAAAGTGGGCTGTTTAAGGCATATCCGTTATTAAAAATAGAGCCCGAGACAATTGCAAATTTCTCATCTTCGGAAATCCGTTCGCTTTGATTGCTCTTTATTTTCAGATCCTCGCGTGGAATAAACAAATCGGGCTCGTCCCCCAATCGAATTGCAACAGTCGGATCGCCAAGCAAATTAACTAAATCACGTGTTACATAGTAAACCCATTGCGTCGGATCCAGCCGAGTTTTACCATAAAGCAATATATCGCCGGCACGCCTGTGTGCGGTGCGCACATCAGCCATTCCATCAACCATATATGTCATCAATGCAAGGGCACCTTCAACCATCCCAACACCAGATGAACCATAGGCAACAATAAATCCATTATCCTTAGCAAGAACGTATTGCTCATTACGGCTGTGAAGATCGAATGGCTCGGCAAAAGCACCTGCATTGCAAGAAAGTGTTGATAAAAAGCCGCACCTACCCTTGTTGTTCATATATTCCACTTGCCAGCCGTCCAAATCAAAGACTTGCGATGACGCATGCCCAAAGAAAAATGTCCAGATTGTACCTGAGTTTAGATGCGAGAGTATTTCGTTCATTTGCTCTTCGCTCCCAGCATTGAAATTGCGAATTCCCACCCAAGCAGTTTCTGCACAAATCGGATAAGGCTCCACTTTATCGAATACGTTGTATCTATATGATGCAAAAGAACGGCGTTGCAATTCGCTATCTCCGCCTGAGAGAAACAGAAATTTTTTCATCCATTTTGCGTTTGGTTGGTTCTCGAAAGTAACGATTTTCTCCATATAGTTTTCTATTTCATTCGGAAATTGAGCTGGGATTCTGCCCACAATTAGCTCTGGCTCGAAATCATCACCTTCGAGCAATCCGAACCAGTAATCAGACACCGGAAATCCATAGGACGGTATGAAATCGCTTGATTTACTTTTGGGGAGTAACTTCCTATTGTCCCAAGATGCATCTCCGATTAGTAAGACATATTTCGGTCGCTTTTGCCAATTTGAGTATGCATACTGCAAGAACTTTTTTATTGCGTGTGGCGATTTCTTACCGAAGGAAAATTCTTTGTAAATATCTTCAACATCAATCACTACATTGCTTATACCTTTGCTGTGCCTATATTGCGAGTATTTTTGAGCCTGGGCGGAAAATTCATTGTGTGTGATGATTATAAGCTCTGCAACAATATCGCTATTTCGCAAATTAGATGAACTTACTTTTTTTAAATTTGGCTTCTGATAAGAAATATCAGAATTTACAAACAGCGAATAATTGCGATCTGCCTCGAATGAAAGCTCAAATTGGTAGCTTCGAGCACCAGTCTGTGGGACGAAACCATCCACTGTTGCAATCGCAGGGCTTGATGCTTCGAATTTTTCCAGCTTGCCTTTGGCAAATGCAAATACCCAATTCGATTTTGAGCTTATATTGATGATTTCCGAACTGCCTAAATTTTGCAAAAATGAACGTAAATCCGCTGGCAAGCTTCTTTTTAAATTATTTGCGAATAACACAAATGAATTCGTAGGCAGTTGATTATACACACTCGAAATTAAATTCACGTTAATATTATCTTTGAAAAACACATACTTTATTTCTTCTTGTAAATTCTTATATGCAAAAACAAAAGCGCTGTCTAAGTAAATACAACTATCATTTATCACAAATGATACGGCATTTTCGCCAGCAGATGCTGCAAAACGGTATCCCTCCACTCCATCTGCAAAACCTATTTGATTGTTCAGTGTGTCGATGAAGCAAATTTTTGATGAATTCATTCCATTCAGCTTCAAATTGCTATTGCTCGATAGCTGCAAAACATCGAATTGAACAAATCCGCTGATTGGAAATGGCTTCGCTTTGCCACGCAAAAGAAAATAATTCACCCCGCGCAAGCCATTTGCAGAGTCGATTCGGCGGTTTAGAATTTTCAGTTCATTCAGACCAGCATAGATTTCCTTGCCAAGACGGCGGAAAATTGCAAGCGAATCTGTCCAACGATCCACAAAGGTTGCATTAGCGGTATCTTTGTTGAAAATTGTATGGAAAAAGTATTTCTGGCGTGGATCTTTACCTTTGTATTCAAGACCAATACCAGGCAACGAGATGTTTAGCGTTGCAAAATTGTAAGCTATTTCAAGCGTATCATCATCGCTTGGCATAATTGGCAGATAATGCTTGAAACCAAACAACTGCTCTTCCCACCATTCTTTGAAGCGGTGCAGTTTTGCCCAATACCAGCCTTCGAGATAGTCTGTGCGCGAGTATATATCGTTTGTTCCGCCGAAGTATTCTCTATCCTGCTCTATGTGATAATTAATATTAACCGAAGTTATGGCGCTCTCCGCTGGTGCCCAACTCCACTCCGTAAGTCGCAGTGGTTG
>DAIPLL010000236.1:0-1627 GCA_036769265.1 Kapaibacterium sp. (SeqCode) | reverse complement strand
ATACAAAAACATCAAACAGTGATAAATTTATCATTCTTACCGAACCTGGTGTAATACACGAAATGAAAAAATATTCCCCATATAAAAGTTTTTTCACAGTCCCAAATTTAGAGGGTTGCAATTGCAACAATTGTCCTTATATGAAATTGAATACAATTGATAAAATTATCAAATGCCTTGAAAATTTAGAACCTCAAATCAATATTGATGAACATTTAAGAATAAAAGCATTAAAACCATTAGAAAAAATGTTGGAGATAAGTAAAAAATGATTGAGTACCGGCAAATTACACATATACCAGAAAAATTTTTAAAGGAAAAAATAAACCAATTTTTAGAAGAAGATGCTGCCAATAATGATTTGACAACACTTTCATGCGTAAGAGAAAATATTTTCGTTTCTGGCTATATTGAAGCGCAATCAGATTTGGTGCTTTGTGGGACAACAATCATAAGAGAAATATTGAAAGATTGCCAAACTTTAAATATTTTATTTAATGATGGAGATTTTATTGAAAAAAATACCAAAATTGCTTATTTCAAAGGTAACGCAAGATATATTCTTTCATGTGAAAGAGTACTTTTGAACTTACTTCAACGGCTTTCTGGTATAGCAACAACCACATTTGAATTTGTAAAAAAAGTAAAAAATTCAAATATAAAAATATTAGATACACGTAAAACAACACCAGGTCTGCGACTATTTGAAAAATATGCTGTTCATTGTGGTGGTGGATGGAACCATCGTTTTAATTTAGAAGAAGGCATACTTATTAAAGATAATCATATAACTGCGGCTGGTTCAGTAACAAAAGCTTTACTACTAATAAAAAAGCAAGGTATTAAATTACCAGTTGAGCTTGAAGTTGATAATCTTGAACAAGTAAGGGAAGCAATGGAGATAGGAGTTGATGGTTTCTTGCTGGACAATATGAATAGAGAAAGAACTATTGAAGCAGTGAAATTAATTCGATCTTATCCGAATGGAAAAGACATTTTTATAGAGAGTTCTGGCGGTATAAATCTTTCTAACATTGAGGATTACATCGAAACGGGTATAAATGCGATATCAATTGGTGCACTAACACATAGTGCGAAGTCTGTAGATATTCATATGGAGTTTGAATTTGAGCAATGAAATTGAAAAAGTCGATGTTCTGGTTATCGGAACGGGGCTTGCTGGCTGCATTGCTGCAATAACAGCAGCCGAGCACGGACGAAATGTCCTTATGATTACAAAAACAGAAGAATTAATGAGTGGGAACACTCCTTATGCACAAGGTGGAATAATATACACAGGCGAAAAAGACTCCCCACAAAAACTAAAAAAAGACATTATGGATGCCGGAGATGGTCATTGTTGGGAAATTGCTGTTGACCAAATTGCAGAGTTAGGACCTAAATTAGTAAAAGAATTGCTGATAGAAAAATTCGATGTAGAGTTCGATAGAACTTCTGATGATAACCTTGACCTAACAGCCGAGGGTGCTCACTCACAACCGAGAATTATTCACTCGAAAGATCATACTGGTAGAGCTATTCATAAAGCTGTATTGGAGGCAGTAAAAAAAAATCCAAATATTCGGATATATAGAAATCATACAGCAGTTGATTTATTGACTTTATC
>DAIPLL010000235.1:0-1631 GCA_036769265.1 Kapaibacterium sp. (SeqCode) | reverse complement strand
TTTATTTCCGCCTGTTATTAAAACAATAGTGATTATTAATGTCATTGTTTTCATAGTTCAGCACTTGATCCTGAGTATCTTCACTGTTGGAGGAGTGCCACTTTACAACATAATTTTGCATTATTTTGCACTGCAACCTTTTTTTGATGGTAGTTCATTTATTCCAAACAATTCATTTTATATATGGCAGCTTATCACCTATCAGTTTTTGCATGCAAATTTTTGGCATATATTCTTCAATTTATTTGTCTTGTGGATGTTTGGCACTGAACTTGAAGATGAATGGGGACAAGGAAAATTTCTCACATTTTACTTGCTTTCAGGCATTGGTGCCGCAATCGTACATTTACTAATAAGCCCTTTGCTTGGAACTATTGCACCAACAGTAGGTGCTTCTGGCGCTATTTATGGAGTTTTGTTAGCATTTGGTTTGTCTTATCCGGATAGACCTATCTATATGTTCCCATTCTTTATACCGATTAAAGCAAAAATCTTTGTTATAATAATGATTGCAATTGAGCTTATTTTTGGTTTCTCTGTAAATGATCAAGTTGCACGTTTTGCCCATTTAGGTGGAGCAGCTACGGGATTTCTATTACTAAATTTTGGCGATAAATTAAATATTTACTCTCTGGCAAACAGATTATTCAAACGTAAAAGTGCAAGAAAAAACGATTTCGAATATTATTTTCGTCAGCGAGATCCATATTCTGAAGAAACTCGAATTTATTCTTTCAAAAAAGAGCCTGAAAATGTTAGTTATACTGTATATCGTGAAGAAACACCAACTTCCACAAAAATCATAATAAATGTCAATGGCGAAGACATAACTCAAAAGCAAATTGACGAGATACTTGATAAAATCTCAGCCTTCGGTTACCAAAGCTTAACTGAACGTGAAAAGCATATACTCATTGAATTAAGCAAAAAATTGTAACATGAAATATAACAGAAAAATTACAAAAAAAATTCGGGTTGGTAATGTTGAAATTGGTGGTGGAGCTCCAATTTCAATTCAGACAATGACAAAAACAAAAACATCAGATTATAAACAAACACTTGCCCAAATTGAGCAAGTTGCATTAGCTGGAGCTGATATTGTTCGAGTTACTGTAAACGACGATGAAGCTGCCAACGCAATGACCGAAATTTGCAAGAATTCGCCTATTCCAATCGTTGCAGATATACATTTCAATTACGCTTTTGCATTGAAAGCAATCGAAGCAGGAGTAGCAAAAGTTAGAATCAATCCTGGGAATATTGGTTCCCCTTCGAAAATTGAGAAAGTGCTATCCGCAGCCAAATCCAAAGGCATACCAATTAGAATTGGTGTAAATTCTGGTTCAATAGAAAAAGATATTTTGCAGAAATATGGACATCCAACCGCAGAGGCTCTTACAGAAAGCGCCCTTCGGCACGTAGAAATTGCAAACAGTTTTAATTTCGACGACATTTGCATTTCAGTGAAGTCCACAAATGTTAATTTGATGATAGAAGCATATAGACTACTTTCTGATAAAACAGATTATCCTTTGCATTTAGGAGTTACAGAAGCTGGTACTTTCATAAGCGGTACAATAAAATCAGCCATTGGAATTGGCACTCTGCTTTCGGAGGGTATTGGCGATACC
>DAIPLL010000234.1:0-1632 GCA_036769265.1 Kapaibacterium sp. (SeqCode) | reverse complement strand
TTCATCTATGCCCATAGTTCGACCAAATCCTTGGCAATGCGGGCAAGCACCTTTCGGGTTATTGAACGAAAATAATCTCGGTTCTGGTTCCTCATAAACGTAACCACAATCTGCGCACTCAAATAAATTGCTGAATTTTCGTAAAACCTTTCGAGTATCGTTAAAGATTGAGCAACGTCCTTCTCCACAGTTGAAAGCAGTTTCAACTGAATCTGTCAAACGCGAACGTGTGTCTTCATCTTTTGTAAGTTTAAGCCTATCGACAAGGAAATATAAATTATTATCGAAACGGTTCCATTCTGGATCTTGTTCATTTAAATCTATTAGTTCATTACGATTAAAATCGAATATGCGAAAAAATCCTAATTGACGAGCTTTTGCAATTTCTTCATTAATATTTTTGGATGGATTTGGTGCAAAAAGTATATAAATTCGATCACCTTCTGAATATTCAAAAATTTCATCCACAATTGACTGTGGTGCATCTTTTTTTATCGGTTTACCGCATCCATGACATATTGAAATACCAACTCGAGCATAAAGTAAACGTATATAATCGTAAATTTCCGTAGTTGTTCCAACTGTTGAACGAGGATTGCGCGTTGGAGTGTTTTGTCCAATTGCAATTGCAGGCGGTAATCCAGTTATATTCTCGACATCTGGCTTGCTTATGCGTTCTAAAAACTGCCGTGCATATGCAGAAAGCGACTCAACAAAACGTCTCTGCCCTTCAGCATAAAGCGTGTCAAACGCGAGTGATGATTTCCCAGAGCCACTGACTCCAGTTATAACAGTTAGCTTATTTCGAGGAATGTCCACCGAGACGCATTTTAAATTATGCGTGCAAGCGTTCTTTATCGAAATGTATTTTGCAGTTGATATTGTCTTTTTGCTTCTCATATTTTTTTATAAATGTAAAAATTAAACACCAAAATTAAGATTTAATAACGAGTAATAAAATCTTGATAATGTGAATTAATTTTAAGCCTTCTTAAAATATAAATAAATCTTAATCGTAGCTTTTAATATGTTTTTTAATAGTTTCCTTATATATCAGTAACTTATTTGGAGTTACCTTATGGATTTTCTTCTTACAGAAGAGCAAATTATGCTCCGTGATACAGTCGAAAAATTTGCTCGTGAACGCATTGCGCCTGTTGCCGCAGAAAACGAACGTAATCATCATTTCCCATTCGACATTATTCGGGAAGCAGGGGAGATGGGTCTTATGGGTATTGCTTATCCTACGGAATATGGTGGTGCTGGTATGGACTTTGTCTCGTACTTTTTAGCTATTGAAGCTATCTCACGTTATTGCGCCTCCACTGGTGTGATAATTTCAGCCCATTCATCATTAGTTTGCGATCCAATTTACCGATTTGGTACAGAAGAACAGAAGAAAAAATACTTGCCTGACTTGCTTTCTGGACGCAAGCTTGGTAGCTTCTCGCTTACTGAATCGGGTGCTGGATCGGATGCTGGTGCAACAAAAACCACTGCTCGTAAAGTCGGCGACCGCTGGGTGCTGAACGGTTCTAAAATTTTTGCAACAAACGGTAAGGAAGCTGATGTATTTGTTTTGCTTGCCTCGACAGATCCAGAAAAAAAGACCAAAGGTGTTACTGCTTTTAT
>DAIPLL010000233.1:0-1635 GCA_036769265.1 Kapaibacterium sp. (SeqCode) | reverse complement strand
ATGCCTGTAATCATCTCGGTAACAGGATGTTCGACCTGAAGTCGAGTATTCATTTCTAAGAAATAGAAATTTTTATTCTTATCGAGCAAAAATTCGATAGTTCCAGCATTAACATAATCGCAAGCTTTCGCGGCTTCAATGGCAACTTGACCCATTTTTTGCCGTAACTGTTCATCAAGAACAGTTGAAGGCGCTTCTTCGATTACTTTTTGGTGGCGTCGTTGTATGGAGCAATCGCGTTCGAATAAATACGCATAATTACCGTGGCTATCTGCAATCACTTGTATCTCGATATGCTTTGGATTTTCAATGAGTTTTTCGATGTAAATAGCATCGTCTGCGAATGCCTTCAAGGCTTCCCTTTTAGCTGAGTTAAAAGCTTCTTCAAGTTCGGTGGAGTTTCTGACGGCTTTCATACCTTTACCACCGCCGCCAGCGGATGCTTTTAGCAAAATTGGATAGCCAATGCTTTCTGCTATTTCTTTTGCTTCATCTAAAGAACGCAAAGGCTCCTTTGTGCCAGGAACAATTGGGACGCCAGCTTTTGCCATTAATTCACGAGCTTTTGTCTTACTCCCCATAGCACGAATCGACCGAGCTTTGGGTCCGATAAAGACGATACCTGCGTTTTCGACAGCTTCGGCAAAATCTGCATTTTCCGAAAGAAAACCGTAACCTGGATGAATAGCTTCGGCACCGCTACGCTTTGCAACATCAATTATTTGCTGAATATCCAGATATGCCGCTTTTGGTGTTTCGCTAAAAATTTGATATGCATAATCACAATACGATACATAAGGCATAAATTTATCAACTTCGTGATAAATAGCAACTGTCTCGATCGACATCTCGCGTGCGGCACGTGCTATTCGTATAGCTATTTCGCCACGATTAGCAATAAGAATTCTTTTGAACATATCTTAACCTAATTTTAATCGGAACTAAAATGTATTAACGTTTAGCAAAAAAATTATTTTAAATTAATTGATATTTTTAATAATCTTTTAAAGAACAATTAGAATTTTATTTCTTTTTCCATTTTATAAAAAACTTATTATCAAGAGAAAATAATTTTAAGGAAATAAATAAAAAATGGCTGCCAAGTGAAAACAAGACAGCCATAAATTTAAATTTTTATTTTATAAGTGAGATTTTTAATTAAATAAGTTTCTCGAATAAATAGTTTTTTAAATTATCAGCATTGATGCGTATTTGTTGCATAGTATCGCGGTCGCGAACAGTAACGGTGCCATCTTGCAATGTATCACCATCAATTGTAATGCAGAATGGCGTGCCAATTTCATCCTGACGACGGTAACGGCGCCCAATGGCACCTGAGGTGTCGTATTGCACTTTAAAGTATTTTTGTAAATCACGATATATTGCTTCGGCTTTTTCGGGCATCCCATCTTTGTTCACAAGTGGGAGAACCGCCGCTTTAATCGGAGCAAGGTTGCTTGCAAAACGCAAAACTGTACGCTTTTCGGACTTGCCGTTTTCTGACGGCACTTCTTCTTCATCGTAAGCATTGCAAAGGAATGCCATAAATGAACGGGAGACACCACCGGAGGTTTCTACTACGTAAGGAATATAGCGCTCGTTGTTTACAGTATCAACATACTCCATCTTCTTGCC
>DAIPLL010000232.1:0-1648 GCA_036769265.1 Kapaibacterium sp. (SeqCode) | reverse complement strand
GCAAAGCAATTGCAACATCAACAAGTTCGCTACGGCTTGTGCAGCGTATTATTCAAGCTTTTTTGAAAAGTGCATCTACTGGCAAATCCGATCCAGCAAGCGCCCCAGTATGCGACGAAACTGCTCGTGAACCAGCTTCGGTTGTTCCTGCTTTAATCGCAGCAATACGGCAACCTTTTTCAATTAGCGAGCGTGAGTATTTTAAAAACAGTTCTGGATTATTAATCTTCTCTAAATACATAATTTTTACTTTGGAACTTGTGTTCTCGTCAAAAGTTTCGTCCCAATGACGTAAAACATCTTCGACACCAATTTGTGCACTATTGCCAACTGAATAAACACTTGCAAAAGACAAACCGCGCGGTATAGCAAGTTCGAGGATAAAGCAAGCCGTTGCCCCAGAACCTGAGACAAAATCCACACCCTGTGGCTCAAGCTTTGGCAACGGTCCAGCGAAGACACCTTGATAGCTTGGAGTTAGCACACCAATGCAGTTAGGTCCAATTAGATTGCCGTTGTGCTTGTTAATAATCGAGACAACTTCATCTTCGAGAGCTTTACCTTCGGGACCAACTTCACTAAATCCAGCAGAAAGAATGATAAATCCTTTGGTCCCTTTTTGCTCAGCAAGTATGCGAACTGTGTCGGGGCAGAATTTTGCCGCTATTGCCAAAATTGCAAGCTCGACATTTGGCAATTCATCAACAGATTTGTAACATTTTAAGCCTTGCACCTGCTCTTCTTTTGGATTAACTGCAAAAAGTGAACCTTGGTAATTGCCATCAATAATATTTTTGAGTATTCTACCGCCGGGTTTACTTATATCGTTAGATGCACCAACAACAACTATACTTTTTGGATCAAAAATTTCACGAACCATACTTGAAACTCACAAAAATGAATAAATAATTTCGATAAAATTACTAATTTTTTGCTAAAATTGTGAAGTTGTTAATAAAAATTGAGGGAAAAATGTTTTCAACAGTAAAAAATTTGCACTTTGTTGGAATTGGTGGTATTGGAATGAGTGGAATAGCAGAAATTTTGCTAAATGAAGGTTTCAATATAACGGGTTCTGATATTGCTAAATCCGAAAACACAGAATATTTGGAAAAGATTGGTGTAAAAGTATTCATCGGTCACCAAGAGCAAAATATAGATGGTGCGGAAGTTGTGATTTACTCAAGTGCCGTCGATCCAAAGAATAATCCTGAAACTCTTGCAGCAATAAATCGGAACATCCCACTACTAAGGCGTGCAGAGATGCTTGCAGAAGTATCACGTTTAAACTATTGCGTTGCGATATCGGGCACTCACGGCAAAACAACTACAACATCAATGATCGGCTTAATTATGATTAAAGCAGGGCTCGATCCCACTGTTATCGTTGGTGGACGCCTGAGAGATTTTGGTGGCACAAATGCACGTCTTGGCAAAGGAGACTGGACTGTTGTCGAAGCAGATGAATTCGACCGCTCATTTCTGCAACTTTTCCCAACAATTGCAGTTGTAAACAATATAGAGGCAGAGCATATAGATATTTATAAAGATTTAAATGATTTAGTTGAAACATTTGCACAATTTGCAAATAAAGTTCCTTTTTATGGATTTGTTGCTTTGGGAATTGATGACAAAGGAGTTAAATCTT
>DAIPLL010000231.1:0-1674 GCA_036769265.1 Kapaibacterium sp. (SeqCode) | reverse complement strand
AAGCAAAGCAAAAGAATTCTATTACAAATCTTATTTAATAGCTGATTCAGTACTTAATGCAACTGCTCGAAATAATACAAATAATGAATTTATAGAAACAGCCTATAACCACTTAAAAAGCGTTTCGACCGAAAACATTGGTATGTGTTTTCAAATCGAGGGAAAAAGCGATAGTGCATATTATTATTTAACAAAATATTCCAAGTTAAGAATTAATAAAAAAAATCAGCTAAATGCTCAATATTATTTCAGTATGATGAGTGATTATTTTTTAGGCGAAAAAATTCCGGATAGTGTTATTCATTACTGTAAGATGGCTTTGGATATTGATACGTCTACATTTGATATCAATTATCTTGCTTCTAACGAATTTGAATATCAAAATTATTTAAATAAAACTTACCTGAACTTATCATTAGCGTATTATTTAAAAAATCAAAATGAGTTGTCTCAACATTACGAAAATAAATTAATGAGTAATATTGCTAAAACTACAGACAATATTAATAACATTGGTTTGATAATTACATTAGCAAATTTTTATTTTTCGCACAAAGATTTCAATAAATGTATTTTTATTCTCGAAAACAAGTTCGACACTGAATTAAAAAAATATTTTAACATAGACATAAGCAACATAATCAATAAATTATTATCTGCATCCTATGCTGAAATAGGAAATTACCAAAAAGCGAACAACATCAATACCGATTTATTAAAACACGTCGATTCAATTCTAATAGCAACAAGGCTGCAATCTCTTAGTTTGGCAGAAACTGATGTTAACTTATTGGAAAATTTGGAGAAGATAGAATATCTGGAAGAAAAAAGTCAATTCCAACAATCCAAATTGGAAGCTCAAAAAATCACAAATATGCTATATATTTATCTTATTGTTGCTATTCTTTTAATTCTCATGGGTTTGATTTTTACTTATATCAGTAACAAAAAGCATTTTAAAACTATAAGTATTAAGAACGAAGAATTAAATAAGTTAAACAGTAGATTAGAAGAATCAATTAAAATCAAGGACGAAATCAATGTTGAATTAACCGCATCGCAGCACGAACTCCAACGAATTAATGAAAATATTGAAGCTGCCAATCAAACCAAGAACAAACTTTTTTCGATTATTGCTCATGATATGAAAAATGCAATTGGAGGAATGAGGACATTGAATCAATTTCTTGTGAATGATTACGACAAAATGGAGGATGAAGAAAAAAGAGAAATGGTTAATATGCTAAATACATCTTCTCTGGAAATTCATAAGTTGATGGAAAATCTACTTGTTTGGTCTTCGTCGCAAAGAGGAAAAATACATCCAAATAAAGAATATCACCACCCTTACTATGTTTCAATGTCCAGTATAACACTATATAGGCAAGCTGCTCTTGACAAAAACGTTACAATCGTGAACGAATTATCCGAAGAATTTGGGTTTGTTTTCGATGCCAGCTTGTTGGATACAATACTGAGAAACTTAATAAATAATGCAATAAAATTCAGTCTGGATGGCGGACAAATTACAGTTTCCATGATTGATAAAGGCGATTTTATACAGTTTTCTGTTGCTGATAATGGTGTGGGTATGGATCCCGAAAAAGCTAAGAATATTTTTTCTTTGGATAAAACTAAGATTTCAGAAGGAACAAAAGGCGAAAAAGGTACCGG
>DAIPLL010000042.1:0-10373 GCA_036769265.1 Kapaibacterium sp. (SeqCode) | reverse complement strand
ATTACACCAGGTTCGGTAAGAATGATAAATTTATCACTGTTTGATGTTTTTGTATAATTGATAAGTGCAGTAGTAGAACCTATGAAATCGGCATAATCGAGTATATTTTCGGGGCATTCAGGATGAGCAATAATTTCGGCATCTGGATTAGCGTTTATAATTTCAATCAATTTGGATTCCGAAAATTGTTCGTGGACTTGACAAGAACCGTTCCAAAGAATAAGTTGTCGTCCAGTTTGTTTTATCAAATAACGACCCAAATATTTATCTGGTGCAAATAAAATTTGCTTATCTTTGGGGATTGATTCAATAATTTTGATTGCATTTGATGAAGTGCAAATCAAGTCGGACATTGCTTTCACTTCAGTCGAACAATTAATGTAAGAGACAACAACCGAATTTGGGTGAGCATCAATCCATTCTTTAAATTTATCAGCTGGTGCTGAATCAGCAAGTGAACATCCAGCATTCAAATCTGGCAAAAGAACTATTTTATCAGGATTAAGAATTTTGGCGGTCTCAGCCATAAAATGCACGCCACAAAACACTATAACATCGTTTTTAACTTCTTTGGCTGCTTGTGCCAAAGCTAAGGAGTCGCCTTTGAAATCAGCAATATCTTGCACAACATCATCTTGATAATAATGAGCTAAAATTATAGCATTACGCTCTTTTTTTAGCTTTAATAGATAATCTATTTTGGGCTCCATATTTTACCTTTTTATACAAATTCAATTTAAATTTAAGACGAACAAAATTAACTAAAATTTAATTATTTCCAAAGTTACATAATATTTAAATAAAAAAGCTGCCTTCTATTACAAGGCAGCTTATACAAAACAATTTGCCTAATAATTATTTTTCATATTCTGAAACTGGAGTTCGTATTACCACCTGAACTGTGCGATTATAAAAGCGTCCTTCAGGTAAATCATTTGTGTAAAGCGGATCATCCTCGCCAACACCTTTTGAATTAAGTGAAGCAAATTTACCACCTGTGGCTTTAATAATACCTTGACGAACTGTTTCAGCACGTCTATCAGAAAGTTTCAAGTTATGATCAAAAAGACCGACAATATCAGTATGCCCAACAACTTCAACAACAGAAGTAGGTTTAACGCGTTCATAAACATATTCGCGCATAATTCTATTATTTGTTTCACCTGCTTCAGCTGAGTTAAATGGGAAAAGAATAAGATTGTATCTTTCGAGTGTACTATCACCGACTACAGATGTTTTCTTTTCCAAAGTTGAAATTTGTTTTACTGGAATGGTAATAGGATCAGAAGTACATTCAGCACCGCCTTTGGTTGTTACAATTAACTGTGCAGTGTAAGGAATTTCATCTTTTGGATACTTACCTTCTTCGTTTGTCCAATCCCAAGTGTAGTTTTGTTCAGTTGTACCAATATCAGTAAGAGTAATCCAATGGTTATTACCACGCTTGATTTCTATTCTTCTTTTAGCAATTATTGCATCTTCAATACCATTTTTAATAACGAATTTCATTTCTTCTGGTTGTGGGAAAGTAGTTGGATCTTTATCGAATACTGGTTTTGTAATGTTCCAATCATCGCATAAAATCTCTACACGACGATTTTCTTGAATACCAAGCGAGTCTTTCAAATTTGATACAACGAGTGGTTTATCTCTGAAAGTGAGCTTCATTCTATCAGGGCTTATTTTCCAAATATTTTTAAAGTAATTATATACAAATTCGGCCCTTTCCTTAGATAAATTAGGACGTTTTTCTTCTGGTGTCGTCCCATCAGTTGTGCCAACAATTTCGATCTTAACATCAGGATATTTGTTCAAGCGATAACCATAAATGTTAAGAACGTGGTAATATTTATTTAAAGTACCACCTGCAATTGTCGTATCTGTAAAGTTTTTAGTTTCTTCGGGGGTTTTAAATAAAATATAACGCGAAGGCAAAATAGATGAACCTAAATCAAAGAATACATAATTAAGCAATGGATAAAGATCCCAAGTTTGAACTTCTTCCATCACTAAACCTCTGAAATTGGCAAGTTTTGTATCAACAGTTTTAATTCTTCTAATATATTCCGCTTCTTCAATATCAGCAACCAGTGAAGGTCTTTGTCCCATAAGAATTTTTACATTAATTTCATCAGCAAATTTTTTTGCTTCTTCGGGATCATCTGTTTTCTTTGGTTTAATGACTTTCTGAGTAATCGATTTTGAACCGTATTTTGGATTATTAGCTGTAATTTCTAACATAACCTCATTTGTAGCATCTTTTCCTTCACCATAATCTGTGTTTGTAACAACATATTCAAATTTAGTCCTTTGCAAGTTGAGAGAATCAGTATAAATACGCCCAGTTATAGGATTTTTGATCTGGATTTTCGCTGGAATAAACTCACCTGTACATTCATCAACAACAGTACCAGCTAAATTCACAGCACGGAAAAATGTTGGAACAAAAGCCATAAATATATCAAAATCACCCTGGTATCCAGGAATATCAGTTCGACGAGATGAAAAATACAAGATATCACCAGAAGCAGGCAACGATAAAAACATTTCATCTTCTTTTGTATTAATTGGTTCGCCTAAGTTTTCTGGTTTACTCCAGGTTTTAGTAACTGGATCGAAACGTGTAACATAAAAGTCTAAACCTCCAATGTTTGGTTTATGTCCGTCGGATGCAAAGAAAAGAGTTTGATTATCTGCAGCTATGAATGGCGAAACTTCACGTCCTTTAGTGTTGATTGCTTCTAAGTTCTGAGCTGGTTTCCATTCCTCAAGATCATTATCCCAATCTGAATACCAAATATCAAAATTCTTTGGAATATTGCGACCATCGCTATTAGGACCTTTTCTTGTAGAAACAAAATACAATCTACTATTATCAGGAGCAATTGATGGCTGTGAGTCAAATAATTCTGAATTTACATTTTTACCTAAATTAACAGGACGCCCCCAACGATCACCTTCGATTGTTGTTCGGTAAATATCACAATCGCCAATACCATCAGGACGGTTGCAACCAGTAAAATATAATGTTTGTCCGTCAGAAGAAATTGATGCTACACCTTCATTAAGCTCAGTATTAACACCAAGCTTACCTAAGTTGGTTGTTGTATCGATATTAAATGGAGCAAAAAAAATAGTATCTAAACGTTCTTTTTTCTTAGCAGCCCAGAAATCATGGGAATTTTTACCATCACTTGTCAGTTTGCTCCCTGGGCGATTAGATACAAAATATAATGTTCGACCATCTGCACTCACAGTTGGAGCATAATCTAATCCTTCCCAATTAACAATAGGGCCTAAGTTAATTATTCTTATTCTTCTACTTGCAATTATGTTCGATTGCCCCTCGATAGGTTCAATTTTCATCGCAATCAAACACAGTTGATTTTCATTTGATGATGAATTGCTCGATTGAATTTCATTTTGCGAAAATAAGCTATTTACAAAAAAAACTAATAGAACAATAGCTATCAGCGAAATAGTCTTAATATTATGCATTTGCATCCACCCTGTTGTTAACATTAAAAATTATTTTCAATAAATTCTTTTAATAAAATTACCTGAAAATATGAAAAAATCAAAATCATTTTCATTAATTTTTAAATATTTTTTCACTATATTTTTATTCTGAGTTCAAGAAAAACTCGCCAATATGAGATCTTGAAGTTATCTCCATATTTTGAAAATTCATTAAACGGTGTATATAAATAAAATTGAGGTGCTATTACTATATCTTGGCTTGTTAATATATCAAAACCTAAAAGTGAACTTAAACCAAATTGGAGCTTGTTAAGTTTCGGATATTCACCATCTTCAATAGTTTTTTTATTTGATTTTGTATCTGGGAAATTTACGCTAACTGTTTCACCATTAGGCAATAAGACTGCATCTTCAAGGATTTCTTTTTCGTGTTTAATATTTGCACTCAATATATAGTTTATTGATGGAGAAAGTTTGATAAAAAAAACTTCACCAAATAAATATTTTAAATATGGATTGATAGCAATGCTTTGTGAATTAAGAGCACTTACATTTCTGAAATTTATACCAATATATCGATTTGGCTCATATTCGAATGCTTCTCTTTCCTTATAACTTGCTTTTAATGATAGACTATTATAAAATAAACTAATCCCGTATTTTAGAGAACCTTCACTTATCAAATAATCCTCATAATTTAGACCTAAAGAATAGCCAAATTTATTCCCGTTTTCAAATTCGCAATCTGGACACTGGACATAACTTGTTCCTAATTGATGATTTGCACCTAAGCCAATAATCAATCCAATTTCACTTGGCTTTTTTGGTAATTTGGGTTCAATTGGTGTTGATATTTGTGAGTATAAATTTACCGTTGAAAGAAAAATAATGATATATTTTAATATTTTCATTAAATCACCAAAAACTTTTTTGATTGTTAATACGACTATAATAATATAATTAACAAATTACGAAAAAAATGTTACAAAATTATATGGTTAATTTTGAATTAAGTCAAGAACAAAAGTCCAAACTAAGTTGGGTTCGTTATCTTGCAGTTCGCATACTTAGTAGGTATGAACGAAGCGACTCCTATTTAGATAAGCTCCTTGCCAATGAATTAAAAAACAATGATCTAACTTCTCAAGATAAAGCATTGCTAAATGAACTTATAAATGGAGTTGTACGCTGGAAATTAAAGTTAGATTGGGCTCTTACTGGATTTTATAACGGAGATTATCAAAAATGCTTAAATTTTGTTAAAAATGCAATGCGCGTTGGACTGTATCAAATTATGTTTTTAGAAAAGATTCCTCCTTACGCTGCAATTGATGAAGCCGTAGAAATTGTTAAGCAAATTCAGGGTGAGAAAACAGCTGGTATGGTCAATGCCGTTCTCAGGAATTTACACCGTAATTTAGATAAAATTCGTTATCCCGATAAAGAAGAAGATCTTGTTTATTACCTTGCAACTGTTCACTCACATCCCAAATGGATGGTAAAGCGCTGGCTTGATAGATTTTCAGAAGAGGAAACCGAAAAATTGCTTATCTCAAATAATTTGAGACCATATATTCCAATTAGAGTAAATTTATTGAACTCAACAATTGAAAAAATAAGATATCTTTTGGATAAAAATAATGTTGAATACGAACAATCCAAGTATTTACCACAAACTTTCTTGCTAAAAAATCCAAAGTTCGATATTACATCAACTGAAATTTTCCAAAAAGGAGAAATCACAATCCAAGATCCAAGTGCTTCCCTTGCTGTTATGCTTGCCGCACCAAAGCCAGGTTATAGTGTTATGGATATTGCTGCAGCACCTGGTGGCAAGTCCTTCTTCTTAGCTGAATTAATGAAAAATCAAGGGAAAATTTTAGCCATTGAGAAATATTCTTCTAAAATTCGCCTTATAAATGAAGGACGCGACCGCCTTAGGCTGCCTATTATCGAAACAATGGCTGAAGATGCAAGAAAGTTAAGGTTTCAAGAAAAGGTTGATTTAATTTTTGCTGATTTGCCATGCTCTGGATTGGGCACTCTAAGGAAAAAACCCGATATAAAATGGAAAAGAGATAGCGATGATATACCGAAAATTGTTGAATTACAAAAAGAAATCGTTTCAAATGCTTTAAGATTTATGCAAAAAGGAAGTGTTCTTTTGTATTCAACTTGCACTATTGAGCCTGAAGAAAACGAACAAGTTATCGAATGGTTATTGAAAAACAACACTGAATTAAAACTTGATCCCGCTGAAAATTACTTACCTAAGGAAGTTTGTCAGGATGGCTTTATGAAAACTTATCCACACATACACGGAATTGATGGTGCTTTTGCAGCAAGACTTGTAAAAATTTAGTTTTGTTTCTAATTGACGATAATTATTATGATGAAACTTAATAAGAAACATACATCGAGTACTCAACATAGTTCTGAAAAGGACCGTTATTTGGTTACTTATGCCGATTTGATAACATTACTTTTAGGTTTATTTGTTATTTTATATGCTTCGTCTCAAGTTGACCAGGAAAAATTCAAGGAAATTTCAACTGCTTTGACTAAATATTTCAAAAGTCAGCCTGCAAATCCAATTGAAGGTGGTGACGGTGTGCTTCCAGCAAGCAAAAGAGCTATTCCAGAACCTATGATTTCACCACGTGAGGCTAAAAGTTTGGATGCAATTGAAAAAGAAACTACACAAGCTTTCAGTGACCTTATAAGCAAAGGACTTTTATCATTGAAAAGAACAGAAAGCGGCTTGGTCTTAACATTACCAGAAAAATTACTATTTAGCCCAGGAAAAGCTGAAATTCAATCAGATGGTTTAAAAACAATAGACTCTTTATCAAACATTCTTGCTTCCCTCAACAACTCAATTTTTGTCGATGGGCACACAGATGCAACACCTATTAGAACATTTCAGTATGAATCCAACTGGCATTTATCAGTTGCTCGTGCTCTAAATGTTGGATATAGGTTGATAAAGCTTGGTGTGCCTGGAGAAAATATTGTCATACGTGGTTTTGCAGATAAACGCCCAGTCGCTGATAACCTCACTGAAGAAGGACGTGCAAAAAACCGCCGAGTTGAAATTACTATTTCACCAATTGATGAAAATTCTCCTGCAAAAGCTCCTACAAATGACTAAATTTTAAGAGTTAATCCAAGCTCATCAAGTTGCGATGGTTCTACTTCCGATGGTGCACCATCCATAAGGGACAGACCTGTTGTAGTCTTAGGAAAAGCAATAACATCTCTTATATTATCTGTTCCAGTTAAAATCATTACAAGCCTATCCAAACCTAAGGCAATACCTCCGTGTGGTGGTGCTCCATATTTCAATGCTTTTAATAAAAACCCAAATTTACTTTCTGCAGATTCTTCATCAAGCCCAATCAGCTCGAACATTTTCCTCTGAACTTCACCGTTGTGGATTCTTATGCTACCACCACCAACTTCTGCTCCATTTATAACAAGATCGTATGCTTTGGCACGAACTTTTTCAGGATTGCTATCGAGCAAAGGAATATCTTCATCCACTGGTGAAGTGAATGGATGATGCATTGCTATATATCTTTTCTCCACTTCATCAAACTCAAAAAGTGGGAAATCTATTACCCAATGGAAGCTGAATTTATCCTTAACTGCTTCTAAAATTCCAACT
The DNA here is from genome assembly GCA_036769265.1 of Kapaibacterium sp. (SeqCode). Classification (GTDB taxonomy): domain Bacteria; phylum Bacteroidota; class Ignavibacteria; order Kapaibacteriales; family UBA2268; genus JAKIZO01. Next base: position 3,226 of record DAIPLL010000042.1, on the reverse strand, counting down.
CTACGAGCAATTTCTAATCTTAATGCCCCCAAAATAGTTAGAGCTTTATATTTTCTATCAGAAGAAATTAAAATCAAATCTCCCTTTTCAGTTTCTAATTCTTTTAAAATATTTTCAATTTCATCATTAGTTAAAAATTTGGCAATCGGCGAGTTAACTTCACCATTAGGCATCAGTTTAATGTATGCTAAACCTTTGGCACCATATTTTTTTGCAAAATCAGTTAATTCATCAATCTGTTTTCTTGAAAATTCGGCACACTGCTTAGCATTAATTGCAAAAATTTCGCCGCCATTGCTAATTGTATCGCTAAAAACTTTAAACTGAGAATTACTAACTTCTTTTGTGATTGATTTTATTTCCATTCCGAAACGCAAATCTGGTTTGTCGCTTCCAAAACGCACCATAGCTTCCTCATAAGACATACGTAAAAACGGCGTTTGCACGTCATAGTTTAGTATTTCTTTCCAAACTTTTTTAATAAATTGTTCTATTAAATTCAGAACATCTTCTCTATCAACAAATGACATCTCAACATCAATCTGAGTAAATTCTGGTTGCCTATCGGAGCGAAGATCTTCATCACGGAAACATTTGACAATTTGCATATATCTGTCGAAACCTGAAACCATAAGAATTTGTTTGTAAATTTGTGGCGATTGCGGCAAAGCATAAAATTTTCCTTTGTTTATACGGCTTGGCACTAAAAAATCACGTGCTCCTTCTGGTGTTGATTTCATCAATACAGGTGTTTCAATCTCAACAAAATCATTTTCATAGAAATAATTATGTGTTATATTATAAAGTTTATTTCTTGTAAGAAGATATTTTTGCATTATTGGACGGCGAAGATCAATATAACGATAACGCAGTTTTATTTCTTCGTTCGTACCTATTTCGTCCTTTATCTCAAATGGAGGAACCTCAGACTTATTTATAATGCCGAAGTCAGATAATATTATTTCATACAAACCAGTTGGAATTGTGTGATTGGGATTTTCGCGAAGACGAACAGTACCTTTAATCCAAACAACATATTCTGGGCGAAGCTCCTTAGCACGACTTGCAAGCTCAGCTTGGTGCTCGGGCTCGATTACAGCTTGAACAAGACCATATCTATCACGTACGTCGAAAAAGATCATTCCTCCCATATTGCGTACAGTATCAACCCAACCGTTTAAAATTACTTCTTTATTTAAATGAATTTGCGTTATTTCACCACATTTTGCAGTTCTTTTAAGCCAGTTCATTTTATCTCCATTATACTTCATAAAAACTTTAAAAATAACTAAAATTAAAGTTATCTCAAAATATTTTGTAAATACAATTAATTTTATTATTTTTGTATTCTTATTTGAAAATTTAACGGGTCAAGCTCCTAACGGCTAAGAGTTGCCAAACCCCGCCAGGTCCGGAAGGAAGCAACGGTAGGTAATATCTTAGAGCGTTTAGGTAAGCTTGGCTCTTTTTTATTAAAACCGAATTAAGCTTACATTAATCATGAACTATTTATTAGATTATTTTTTTCTCATTTTAAAAATAATTATTTAAAAATTTCATTTATTGTTTATATTTAATTTTCTTTTTTTCACTTTAATTGAAAAAGGAGATGTTATGAAAATTTCAAAACTTTTTTTCTCGCTTTTCATTTTTACTTTAATTGCAAATAAATTGTTTGCACAAGCTGATGCTTTCAGTATTAAGTTCGTTGGTTTCATTAAAACTGATGCTTTTTACCAGACTCGTCAAATGGTATCACTACGCGAAGATCACATTACACTTTGGCCCAGTAACAAAAGTTTAGACAAAAACGGTGAAGACTTAAATGAAGTAAAGAATTTTCATATCCTTTCTATTCAAACACGTTTGGGTGCAAAAATTGATGGTCCCGGCATCTTTGGCGGCAAAACCTCTGGGTATGTAGAAACAGAATTCTTAGGAACAACCGAAGCTGACATCAATTCATTGCGTTTACGTCATGCATATGTTGATTTTATTTTTGATAACACTACTATTCGTGCCGGACAGTTCTGGCATCCAATTTTTTCAACCGATAATTTCCCAGATGTATTGAATTTCAATACAGGCATACCATTTATTCCATTTAATCGTTCACCACAAATTAAAATCACACAAAAATTTGATAAATTTAGTATTTTTGCTGGTATTAACACACAACGCGATTTTACAATTGACGGTCCCGATGGATATTCACCAAAGTACGTAAGGAATTCTATCATTCCTGAAGCAAGCTTTGGTGTTAATTACTCATCCCCTACTTTTGTATTTAATGCTGCTGCTTCTGCAAAAACTTTCCAACCTTATACTGCGTTTACAATTGGTGGATTGGGGCTTACAGGTATTATTACTTGGGCACGTTTTAAGTTGCAGAGATGTCCAAGCCCTTTTATTGCTATGGAAACGATCAAATTTGATTCTATTGAAGAATTTTTTGAAATAAATGAGGAATCAGAAGAAAAATTCAACTATACTGTTGCTTGGGTGGATACAACCGCAACAGGTGCAAATTTAGGGCGTGGTTTATATAACCGTGGCAATCATGCAAACTCAGATGAATATGAATTACCAAAAGAGTTGAAAAAAGAACCTTTACCTTTTCCGTTTGATTATCCATTTATTAATAATTTAAGTGTAAATATTTTTAATATATTATATTACAATAAGCAAATTTACAAAAAAGAAAAGCAGATTGTACATTAAGCGAGCAGCGTGAATATCGCCCGAAGGATCGCCAACTGAAATAAAAACTCTTGGCATTTTAAATTTCCGTCACACGTCGCCAAAAACTTGACGAGATTTTGGGATCTTTGTATTTTGCGAGTTCTTCCCACTGTGGATAAAAATGACGGAAATTCTCGCCACTCATCCGTGCATCTTTCGCTGGATATAGTACACCACCAACGGAACGAACAATTTTATCGCATTCATTTAATACATTGAGTGTTTTTCTCGACATCCGAAAATCAACAGCCATCGTTATTCCTTCTCGTGGGAACGACATTAATCCAGGAGATTTTACCTTTCCAAATGTTTTTAATACTGTAAGAAATGAAGACAATCCAGATTCTGAGATTATTTGCATAATTTTCTTTATTGTCGAAAGATGATTTCCAAAAGGTACAACAAATTGATATTGCAAAAAACCATCTTTTCCGTATGCTCTGTTCCAATTATTAACTGCATCTAATGGATAGAAAAATGGATT
>DAIPLL010000230.1:0-1702 GCA_036769265.1 Kapaibacterium sp. (SeqCode) | reverse complement strand
GCGAGCGGCAAATGGGGTCGTTTCTTGATGGTGCGATTGCAAACATTCCTTGGGATAATCGCTTGGATTTAAATTTTTAGCCAGCAGATATTATAGGGCGTGTGCGTATAGAAAAGAATTCCAACTCGTCGCTATGGGGAGCAAATATTTTGGGTGGTGTGCTTAGCATTTCGACATACGAACGCACAACCGATGGCATCGGTGGAGCCGTAAAACTGCAATATACAGATGGCGGCGGACGTTATGTTTCTGCATCGAACAACGGAAAATTTGGCAAATTTAACTATCTGGCAAGCGTCTCCTTCGATAAATTGGATGGTTTTTTGATGAGCAAAGATGCTCCAAACAACCTTTTGCACCAATCTAAAACATCGAAACTACGCACTAATAGCGATGCTGAACGCTCGAATTTGTTCCTTCGTGGCGAGTATAAACCATTCGATGGTACATCTTTCGGGCTTTCTTACAATCTGACAACTGCCGAAAAAGGCGTTCCATCGGAGGAATACCTATATGCAAAGGATGCGCGCTTTTGGCGTTATTCCGATTGGCAGCGCAATCTTGTTACTTTCAACGCTTAACTATATTTCAACGATAAGTTCGTTCTGCGTGCCACAATTAGGAGCGACATTTTCAAGCAGCAAATTGACGCCTACGACTCGACCTATACAACTATAAAAACCTCTCAAAAAGACGACGATTTCACAATAGGGAACAGATTGGCTTTGCAATATGAACTTTTAACTAATAATTTCTTAACGCTTGTTTTCAATTCATATTACTCTGATCATAAAGAAAAAATAGACAAAAATCCCGAAGATGTATTCTCGCAATTCACTTATTCAGGCGGTGTTGAGTACAAAGCTAAACTCCAAGACTTGCAGTTATCCGTTGGTGGCACATACGATGGAAATGTAACTCCAAAAACCGGTATCTACAAAGATAGCGAAGGCGAAACATTTCAAGATTATGGCGTATTCGCAAGCGTAAGCTATCAATTGTTGCCAGATCTTACAGCTTATGCTAATCTATCGCGTCGCACACGTTTCCCAACATTACGCGAAGCATATTCAGGTGCATTAGGCAAGTTCATACCAAATCCTGATTTAGGTGCGGAAACAGGCTTGCTAATTGATTGGGGAGTTAAATGCAGTTCTGCTCTAATCGATGCTAATTTCACGCTATTCGGTAGCTTTTACGATGACTTGATTATTAGAATAAAAGTGCCAAAAGATCACCCGCTTTACGATCCCAAATACCCAAATATGCGAATGCGAGATAATTTAGCAGAAGCAACAGTTTATGGTGCAGAGTTTGGATTTAATCTTTTGCCGAATACACCCGTAATTTTGCAAGGTAATATAACTTTTATGAAATCGGAGGGGAAAGAAGAAGGCAAAGAACTTGACCATTTGGAATACAAGCCCGAACTTAATGCATCCATAATAGCTGGATATAGCTTCAATTTCGGACTCACACCACAGGTCGAGCTTGAACACATCGGCAAGCAATACGCACTTAACGCAATTACTGGGAAATACGACGCAATTAAGAATTACACGTTGATTAACCTCAGGCTTGCATATAGATTTGAGCTTTACGGCACTTCGATGGAAGCATACGTCCGCTTAAACAATGTAACTGATAAGTATTATTTGACGCAATTAGGTCTCCCTGGATACGGTCGCACATTCCTTTGCGG
>DAIPLL010000229.1:0-1715 GCA_036769265.1 Kapaibacterium sp. (SeqCode) | reverse complement strand
AAATAAATAAAAGTGTTTTTGGGTTTTTGATGGTGCTACCACTTATCAATGTTACCACCAAAATTCAAATCTTGTGGCAAGCTTATCGATTTTGTAAATCCTGCAATTGCTTCATCAAGTAATTGCTGAACTTTTTCATAAGCTTGTGCGTGCGAAACAAAAGTTGGTGCTTGCAAACCTGTTATCTCAACAGGAATGGAGCCGTAATAAGCAGCAAGCTCACCTAAGAAAAGTGCTTTATAAACTTTTGCGATTCCGATATAAACATTTCTTTGAATTTCGTTGTCAGTGCCGAAATTAACTTCGGGCGAGTAGTTAATAATGTCGTTGGCAATACGAACTCCACGGTAACCGAGCTTCCACATATCATCAACGAAACCATCGGTTTGCATTTGATATGAGTTCCAAGCTACAGGTTGTGGGCGTCCCAAGCCAGGAGGAGCACACATCTGACGAGCCAACATAGAGCCAACACGTGAACGATCGCCAGAGTAGAAATCTGCTGCAGCAACTTGCATTGAAATTAGCAAGCCTTTTATACCAGTAACAGACTTGACATTTGATTCATTGATTGCATTAGGCGATTGATTGATGCTATCATCAATGTCGCAGGAGGACATTACTAAAGCAATTGCTAAGAAAAGTGGTAGCACCATCAAAAACCCAAAAACACTTTTATTTATTTTTTTCATATTTTATCCCCCGATTAATACATTATTGAAATACCAAAACGATAGGAACGAACTTGTGGCAAAGTAAAGTAATCGAAACCACGACCTTCAGCCAAAGCAAATGTGTTTACTTCTGGATCGTAGCCTTTATAGTCTGTGATTGTCAGTAAGTTACGTGCGGAGAAAGTAAACGCAACAGTTTGAATGTTCCACTGCTTTAATCCATCCCAACGGTATTCTACAGAGACTTCGCGTAGCTTAATGTATGAACCTTTCTCGATGAACGGTTCATTTATATTGAAACCATTGCTATGCTGACGGTAGAAATACATTTTCGTTACAGGTTTCGGATTGTTCGGATCAGTAACATCAAGAACAGGTTTGCCGTCGAAATTAATCCAAGGCTCATCGCGGTCCTTTGTGTCGCCAGCTGTACCAAAGTTATATAGCGCACCACGAGTTCCGTTCCACACATCAAATCCAATAGCAGCATCGAACAAGAAACCGAAGGTTAAGTTTTTCATAACTGTAAAATCATTACGCCAGCTAAATATGAATTTTGGATTTGAGTTGCCAATGATTTTTTGGTCGGGGTCTTGAATTGGTGTATTGATAAATGGATTACCGTAATCGTCCTCCATTAATAGACCTTGCGGATCATCCTTTGTAGTTTTTGTAACTCTGCCATATTTGTCGCGCAAAATAGCGCCATTGTCATCAAGTTTTATATATTCGCCTGAGTAAACAATCTTGCCGTTTACATCGCGCATCCAACCATAGTCGTAGAATACACCAAGTGGATGACCAACCATTGCCACGTTCTGAATACCAACGAAACCACCACCAAGAGTTATTACATCGGTTGGCTTCTGAACAGGGCTTATGATCATTTTAGTTACTTTATTTCTATTGTGCGAGTAACTGAGAGTTGTTACCCAGTTGAAGTCGAATGTAGAAATTGGATATGCTTTTAATGAAAGCTCTATACCTTCGTTCCACATTTCAGCGGCATTGCGTAATTGCTGGTCGTAGCCAGTGGATGTC